>NZ_JACHEZ010000001.1:300000-439565 GCF_014201675.1 Oceanithermus desulfurans
CGGTGTAGCGCAGGTTGAGGGCGTGCACCCGGCTGCGCCGGGGGACGCCGGGGGCGCCGCTGATGCGGTTTACTTCCTCCAGTTCGTCGACGGTGGGCGGGTCCACCACGAAGGCGGGCACCCCGTAGCGCCGGGCCAGCTCGAGCGCCAGCGGGGCGGCCAGGTTGGCGGGGTGGGCGCCGTGCACGGCCTCCAGGCAGGCGCGCACCATGACCTCGTCGACGACGTAGACGCCGGCGGGCAGCGGGCCCAGCAGCCCCCCGCGCGCGGCGAGGGCGTCGAAGGGGGCCCAGGCTTCCGCCAGGGAAAGGACCTGCCCGCGCCGGCGCTCGAGGTCGGCCGCCAGGCTGGGGGCCGGCGCGTGGCGCGCGATCTCTTCCCGCAGCAGCCGCGCTCCGTCCGCGTCGACCTCCAGGAGGGCCAGTTTGGTGCTCGTCGAACCGGGGTTGATCGCGAATACCCTCACGACCCCAGGATACATGCGCGCCGATGCCCCGCCGCCTCCTCACTTGTACTTAATACGAGGAGACTAAGATTAGATGCGGAGGTGCATGTAAGATGTCGATGAGAAAGTCGCTGATCGGTTTCGCGGGCATCGTCTTGGTGGCCGCCGTCGCGTTGACCTGGAACCTCCCCGGCGCCCGCGCCACCGGGGAGGCCCAACCTTTTAACCAGCCCGAGGCCTACCTGCAGAACGAACGCAACACGATCGGAATCGTCGAAACCTACGGCGACGGCGTGGTCTTCGTCTCGGTGGCGACGGCGCCCAAGGTGGTGCGCCCGAACCTGCCGCCGGGCTTCGAGGACTTCGCGCCCTTCTTCGCCCCTTACGTGCAGCCGCCGCGTCAGGGAACGGGTTCGGGCTTCGTGCTCGACAAGGAGGGGTACATCCTCACGAACTACCACGTGGTCGAGGGTGCGGACGAGATCACCGTGAAGTTCCACGAGGACCCCAAGGCCTACCCGGCCAAGCTGGTGGGTTCGGCCCCGCCGCTGGACCTGGCGCTGCTCAAGGTCGACGTGCCCGACAAGGGCATGCTGCACCCCATCCCGCTGGGCGACTCGGACCGGCTCAAGGTGGGGCAGAAGGCGATCGCGATCGGTAACCCCTTCGGGCTCGAGTTCACCGTCACCGAGGGCATCATCTCCGCGATCCGCACCAACCCGGGCGCGGAGAGCTCGCTGATCCCGCGCCTCATCCAGACCGACGCCGCGATCAACCCCGGCAACTCCGGCGGGCCGCTGCTCGACTCGCGCGGCGAGGTGATTGGCATCAACGCCGCGATCATCAACCCCAACGGCGTGCCCCAGTTCGCGGGCATCGGCTTCGCGATCCCCATCAACCTGGCCAAGAAGTACCTGCCGGAGATGCGCGCGGGCAAGAAGGTGACCGCCGAGGAGATCGTCAAGAACAACCCGCGTCTGGGCGTCACGGTGATGCCGGTGCAGTACTACCCCGAGCAGGTGCGCCAGCGCTACGATCTGCCCGACCACGGCCTCGTCGTGCAGAGCGTCGACAAGAACAGCCCGGCGGCCGAGGCGGGCCTTAAGGGCGCCAAGGACTACATCTACTTGCAGCTGCCCAACGGCAAGACGCTCGAGCTCGGGGTCGGCGGCGACGTGATCGTCGAGGCGAACGGCCGCCCCATCTACGACATCACCGACCTGCGCGCCGTCCTCTACGGCCTCAAGCCCGGCGAGAAGGTGAAGCTGAAGCTGGTGCGGGACGGCAAGGAGCGGGTCGTCGAGCTCGTCCCCCGCGTCGTCAAGTAGCCCGGACCGGTCGCAGCAAGAACCCCCGCCGCGGCGGGGGTTTTCGTCATACCGACCAGTACTCTTCGGGGCCGAGGAGCCCCACCGCTTCGGCGAAGGTCGCGAGGCCGAGCCGGTCCGGCGGTTCCAGGTGGTAGCGGAAGTTCCAGAGGTAGTGCTGCAACAGCGGCGCGGGGATCCCCAGCCGCGCGGACTCGGCTGCGGCCACCTCGCCCAGGCGCCCCAGGCCCTCGCGCCGGGCGCGGCGCAGCAGGGCCACCACCTCGGGCGGGGGCTGCTCGCCCGCACGCGTGGCCCAGAGGGCGAAGACGAAGGGCAGGCGCGTGGCCCGGAACCACTGCATCGCCAGGTCCGTGACGTAGTGGCCGCCGGGGCGGCGGGGAAGGTCGTGCACCGAGGCGGGCGTGTGCTCCAGGAGGCCCGCGTAGGCGGTGAGGGCGCGGTCGCCGATGAGCAGCACCCCGTCGTAGCTCTCCAGGCCTTCGAGGCCGACGGGGGCGGGCTCGAGCTCGGCCGGGACGCCGCTGCGCTCCAGCAGGTGGGCGAGCAGCCGCACGCTGGTGGCCGACTCCGAGGTGATGGCGATGCGGCGCAGCTCGTCCCAGGGGCGTTTGTGGAAGAGGTTGACCGAGTAGACCGCGCCCAGGACGGCCACCGAGAAGTCGGGCAGCGCCCGCAGGGCGCCGCGGGCCTCCAGGTAGAACTGGCTGGAGACCAGCGAGAGGTCGACCTCGCCCTCGGCCAGCCAGCGGTTGAGTTCGGTGGGGACGCCGAAGCGCAGCTCGACGCCCCGCGGGGCCTCGAGGAAGTGGACCAGGGGCGCGGTGTTCGCGTAGTGGGGGAGACCGATGCGGTAGGGCATGGCGTCAGGCGACGGCGTCGTAGACCCGGACGACGTTGTAGACCGCGTCGCGTTCGACCGGCAGGCGGCCGGCGCGGCGGACGATGCGGGCGAGCTCTTCCTTGGTCATGGCGCGGCCCGAGGTGGCGCCAGCGGCGTTGACGATGGACTCGGCGATCAGGGTGCCGTCGATGTCGGAGACGCCCCAGTCGAGCGAGACCTGCGCCAGCGGGACGGTGAGCGTGGCCCAGTACCCTTTGATGTGGGGGAAGTTGTCCAGGTAGACGCGGGCGATGGCGAGGTTCTTGAGGTCGTCGAGGCCGGTGGTGAACTCGGTCTTGCCCAGGTTCTGGGCCAGGCTGTTCCCCAGCGGCTGGAAGGCCAGCGGGATGAAGCTCATGAAACCTCCGGTTTCGTCCTGCAGCCGGCGCAGCCGGTCCATGTGGTCGAGGCGCTCTTCCAGGGTCTCGATGTGGCCGTAGAGCATCGTGGCGTTGGTGGGCAGGCCCAGCGCGTGGGCGGTGCGGTGCACCTCGAGCCAGCCCTCGGCGTTCACCTTGTTCCGGGCGATCTGGCGGCGCACCCGCTCGGCGAAGATCTCGGCTCCGCCCCCCGGCATCGCGTCGAGGCCGGCGGCCACGAGCTCACTCAGGACGGTGCGGTAGTCGGCCTTCGCGATCTTGCTGAAGTGGTGGATCTCCGCCGCGGTCCAGGCCTTGACCTGGACGCCCGGGAAGTTCGCCTTGAGCGCGGCCACGAGTTCGAGGTAGTAACCGAAGGGTTTCTTGGGGTGGTGGCCGCTGGCGATGTGGATCTCGGTCAGGCCGGGTTCGTAGCGCTCGCGCACCCAGGCCACCGACTCCTCCACGCTCCAGTCCCAGGCGCCCTCCTCGCCGAAGCGCTTGGCGAAGGCGCAGAAGGGGCAGCCCACGTAGCAGATGTTGGTCTGCGAGAAGCGCAACGAGTGCACGAAGTAGGTGCGGTCGCCGTGCTTCTGGCGGCGGACGTGGTCGGCGAGCCGCATCAGGGTGTTCAGGTCGCGGGTCCGGTACAGCGCCAGCCCTTCGTCGAAGCTCAGGCGCTCGCCGGCGTAGACCTTGGCGGCGATGGGCTCGAGCGCGGGGTCGAGAACCTTGCTCACGTCCCCCATCCTACCGCGCGGGGCCGGGTAAAGCACTTCTCATGGCGCGGCGGTAGGATTGCATTATGTTGCAGCTTCAGCAAGGGGGTTGGATCCTCGTCTTCCTGCTCCTGCTTACCCTCTACGCCGCCTACGTCTTCTTCGAGCGTTACCTGGCGCTTCGTCGCGAGAAGATCGGCGGCGAACGGTTGATGCGCGAGGTCGACGCATCGGTGCGGCGCGGACAGGTGGAGGTGGCGCTCGAGGCCGCGCGCGCCCACGGCGGCACGCTCGGGCGCTTCATGCTCGCGGGCCTGGCGCGGGTGCCCTTCGGGGTCACCGCGGTGGACGCCGCGCTCAAAGCGGCGCTGCTCGAGGAGGAGTCGCGGCTGGCGCGGGGCCTCGGCGTGCTCAGCGTCACCGCGCAGGTGGCGCCGCTGCTGGGCCTCTTGGGCACCGTGAGCGGCATGATCCGCGCCTTCAACGTGCTCGCCAGCCAGGGGCAGACGACGGCCAAGCTGCTGGCCGGCGGCATCGGCGAGGCGCTCTTCACCACCGCCGCCGGCCTGATCGTCGCCATCCCGGCGCTGATCGCCTACCACTACCTGGCCGGGCGCGTGGACGACATCCTCAGCGAGCTCGAGCAACGCCGCGAAGAGCTCCTGGGCATCCTGGCCGAGGTGAGGAATGGCGAACCGCAGGCGTAGGCGCGAGCCCAGCATCAACCTGGCGCCGCTGGTGGACATCGTCTTCCTGCTGGTGATCTTCTTCATGGTCAGCAGCACCTTCATCACCCCCGAGACCGGGCTGCCCATCGACCTGCCCCAGGCGACGAGCGGCGAGGCCCGCCCCGAGGGGGCGCCCACCGTCGTCGTTCAGGCGGACGGCCAGGCCTTCTGGAAGGGCGAGCCGGTGGACGACGCCGCGCTGCTGGCCTCGTTGCGCGCCGAGCTGGCCCAGGATCCGGTGGGTACGGTGATCTTGCGCGCCGACCGCAAGACCCCCCACGGCCGGGTGGTCCAGGTGATGGACGTCATCCGCCGCGCCGGGGCCAAGCGCGTGGCCGTGGCCGCGGTGCCCTAGCGGAGGCGCGATGACGGGCCGCGTGCGCCGCCTCACCCCCGAACAGAAGCGCAAGCGCCGGGCCGCGCTGCTGGCCCTGACGGCGACGGCGTTTCTGACCCTCGTCTTCATCCTCCTGGTGTGGACGCCGACGCCGCGTGCGCCCGAGGCCACGGGCTACCTGCTCCTCGAGCTCGGCGAAGGCGCGCAGACGACCGGCGAAGAAACGCCCCCCACCGCGCCGGAGCCCGCACCCGAGGCCCCTCCGCTGGCCCGGCCGCCGACCGAGACCGAAACGCCGCCCGAGCCCGGCCCCCCGCCCGAGCCGCAGGCCGCCGCCTCGGAAGAGGCGCCGGCCCCCGAACCCGAGGCCGCCGCGCCGGAAACCCCGCCGCCCGAAGAAGCGGTTCAGCCCCCCGCCGAAGAAGCCCCGTTGCCGCTGCCGGCGGCCGAGGCCCCCGCCGCGCCGCCCGCTCCGGCGGAGGCCGCTCAGCCGGAGCCGGTCGCCGCCGCGCCGGCTCCCGGCGAAGCTCCCCCCGAACCCGCGCCCGCGGCCGAAGCGGCTCCGGAGACTGCTCCGGAAACGGCCGCCGCGCCCCCGGCGCCCGCAGCGGCGGAGACCGCTCCCCCGCCGGCGCCCGAGGCGTCGGAACCCGGCCTCGAGCCCGTCCCCGCGGAGGCCGCTCCCGCGCCGGCGCCAGAGGCGCCCGCGGCCGCTGCGGCTCCCGCAGCCCCCGAAGCGGCCCCCGCCGCGCCCGCGGCTCCCACCCCCGCTCCGGCGGCGCCCGCCGCCCCCGTGGGGGCGCCGCCCACCCCGACGGCGGCCCAGCCCGGCAGCGCCGCGCCTCCGCCGCCGGCCCCGGCTCCCCCCGCCTTCGCGCCCGCTCCGCCGGCCCCCGCCCTGCCGCTGGCGGGGGGCGAACCTGCGCCGGCCCCCGTTCCCGCAACCAGCCCGCAGCCGGGCCGGGACCGCGGCGGAGCGATCGGCCCCGGGGAAAAACCCTACAAACTCGAGCGCCTCCGACCCATCCTGGTCGCCGTCGACAACAGCGCCGCGGCCTTTCCCCAGTGGGGGCTCGACTGGGCGGTGCAGGTGCACGAGGTGCCCGTCGAGGGCGGAGTCACCCGCCTGCTCGTCCGTTACGAGGGCGGCGAGAAGGGGCGGCTGGGCCCGGTTCGTTCGGCGCGCCCCTACATCCTGCGCCTGGCTCAGGCGATGGGCGCGGTGCTGCTCCACGTGGGCGGCAGCCCCCAGGCGCTGGCGATGATCGAGCGGGAAAAGATGATCACCTTCGACGGTCTTTACGACCCGCTCTTCCGGCGGGACCCCCGCCGCCGCCCGCCCCACAACACCTACGTGGAAGGGGCGCAGGTGCGCAAGCAGCTCGCCCGCCTGCGGCTCGAGCGCAAGCGCACCCTCAGCGGCAAGGCCTACCGGCCTCCCGAGGACGCCCCGGACGGCGAGCGGGTCGAGGTCCGCTTCGCCCCCGACTACGTGAGCGCCTTTCGCTACGACGGCCAGGGCTACGTCTGGTACCGCAACGGCCGGCTGGTGCGCGGCAGCGCGCCCTTCCGGGTGACCGCGGTGGCCGTGCTGCGTGTCGACGCGCGCGTGATCGACGACGTGGGCCGGCTCGCGCTCGACCTCGCCAAGGGCCACGGCGCGCTCTACCTCGACGGCAAGCGCGTGCCCGTTACCTGGCGGATCCAGGGCGGACTCGTCATCGAAGACGCCGCGGGCCGCGCGCTCGACCTTACGCCCTACCGGACCTGGTTCCTCTGGGTGCCTCCCTGGGCGACGCTGCGCTAGCCGGCGCGGAAGCGTTACCATGAGGCATGGAGCTCCCGCGCAGCTTCGGCATCCTGGTCCACCCCACCTCGTTTCCCGGCCCCTACCCGATCGGCAACCTGGGGGACGAAGCCCGGGCCTTCCTGCACTGGCTGAGCGCCGCGGGCGCGCGCTGGTGGCAGGTGCTGCCCCTGGGGCCGACCGGCTACGGCGACTCGCCCTACCAGTCGTTCTCGGCCTTCGCCGGCAACCCCTACCTGATCGACCCGCGGCGGCTCGTCGACCGGGGCTGGCTCGAGGCCGCCGTTCCGCCTGAGGCCCCGTCCGGCCGCGTGGACTACGGCCTCGTCTACCGCTGGATCTGGCCGCTCTTGCGCGAGGCCTACGGGGGCTTCCGCGCCCGGCGAGCGCGTGAGGATGCGCACGCGCTCGCCGTCTTCGAACGGGAACACGCCGGCTGGCTCGAGGACTACGCGCTCTTCATGGCGCTCAAGGGCGAGCACGGCGGCGCCCCCTGGTGGTCCTGGCCCGAGCCCCTGAAGCGCCGCGACCCCGCCGCGCTGGCCGCCGCGCGCGAGCGCCTCGCCGAGGAGGCGGCCTTCCACCGCTGGACCCAGTGGATCTTCTTCTCGCAGTGGCGTGCGCTCGCGGACGTTGCCCACGGTCTGGGCCTCGGCCTCGTCGGCGACATGCCCATCTTCGTGGCCCACGACTCGGCCGACGTTTGGGCCCACCCCGAACTCTTCCAGCTCGACGAGGACCTGAACCCCACCGCGGTGGCCGGGGTGCCGCCCGACTACTTCAGCCCCACCGGCCAGCTGTGGGGCAATCCGCTCTACGACTGGGAGGCGCTGCGGCGCACCGGCTTCGACTGGTGGATCCGGCGGATCCGCCTGGCGCTGACGCTGTCCGACCTGGTGCGCATCGACCACTTCCGCGGCTTCGAGGCCTACTGGGCGGTGCCCGCCGGCGCGGAAACGGCGGAGCACGGGCGCTGGGAGCCCGCCCCCGGCGAGGAGCTGTTTCGCAGGGTGCAGGAGACCTTTGGTTCGGTGCCCATCCTCGCCGAGGACCTGGGGCTGATCACCCCCGAAGTGGAAGCGCTGCGCGACCGCTTCGGGCTGCCCGGCATGAAGGTGCTGCAGTTCGCCTTCACCGGGGAGGACAACCCCTTCCTGCCCCACAACTACCCGGAGTCGGGCAACTGCGTCGTCTACACCGGCACCCACGACAACGACACCACCCGCGGCTGGTGCGAACAGGCGCCCGCGGGCGAGCTGGCGTTCCTGCGGCGTTACCTGGAGGCGCGGGGCATTCCCTACGAGAGCTGCGACGACGCGCCCTGGGCGCTGATCGAGCTGGCCTTGCAGAGCCGCTGCCGCATGGCGGTGTTTCCCCTGCAGGATCCGCTGGGGCTGGGGTCGGAAGCGCGAATGAACTTCCCCTCGCGCCCCGAGGGCAACTGGACCTGGCGTTTCGCCGCCCGCGACCTGTCGGCAGGGCTCTCAGGGCGCCTGCGGGCGCTGGCCGACCGCTACGACCGCGTCAGACGCGGATGACCACCCGGGCATCGGCCTCCATCAGGTGGATGGTGTCGATGAAGCGCACCACCCGGGTCTTGTGACCCATGGCGATCGAGTGGGTGCGCGCGCCGCCGCCGAAGAAGCGCACCCCCTCGAGGATGTCGCCGTCGGTAATGCCGGTGGCCGCGAAGACGATCTCGTCGCCCGGCGCCAGCTCAGGGGTGCGGTAGATCTTGTTCTCGTCGCCGCCCATGGCGTGGAGCCGTTCGCGCTCGGCTTCGTCGGCGGGCAGGAAGCGGGCCTGGATCTCGCCGCCCAGGCACTTGAGCGCGGCGGCCGCGAGCACGCCCTCGGGCGCGCCCCCCGAGCCCATGACCGCGTGCACGCCGGTGCCGCGAATGGCCGCGGCCAGGGCGGCGATCACGTCGCCGTCGCCGATCAGCTTGACCCGGGCGCCGGCCTCGCGGATTTCGTGGATCAGCTTCTCGTGGCGCGGCCGGTCGAGGACGACCACGACGAGATCCTCGACGTTGCGGTTCATCGAGAGGGCGAGCGCCTTCAGGTTGGCGCTCACCGGCCAGCCGAGGTCCACCTTGCCGGCCGCCGGCGGGCCCACGATCAGCTTGTCCATATACATGTCGGGGGCGTGGAAGAGGCCGCCCTTCTCGCTGATGGCGATCACCGTCACCGAGTTCGGCAGACCCTTGGCGGTGATGTTGGTGCCCTCGACCGGGTCGACGGCGATGTCCACCTCGACGCCGCCCTTGCCCAGCTGCTCGCCGATGTAGAGCATGGGCGCCTCGTCCATCTCGCCCTCGCCGATCACCACCGTGCCGCTGATCTCCATCTCGTTCAGCTGCTTGCGCATGGCTTCGGTGCCGGCTTCGTCCACCGCGTGCTTGTCACCCTTGCCGGAAAAACGACTGGCCGCCAAGGCGGCCTGTTCGGTGACACGGACGACCTCGAGGACCAGCTTGTTCTCGATGCTCATGCCCTCAGCCTAACAAAGGTCCGCACCCGCGGGCGAGGGTTTCAGGCGTCTTCTGCGGGTTGGTGCCGTTCGCCCAGCACCCGGGCCAGGTCGGCCGGCGAGAGGCCGCGCTCGGCCAGCACCAACAGCAGGTGGAAGACCAGGTCGCTGGCCTCCCAAGCGAGCTCGGCCGGGTCCGGGTTCTTGGCGGCGATGATCACCTCGCCCGCCTCCTCGCCAATCTTCTTGAGGATGCGGTCGAGGCCCGCGGCGTGCATTTTGGCGACGTAGGAGCCTTCGGGCCTCTGCTCGAGCCGGTCCTGGATCGTGCGCCAGACCTGCTCGAGCACCCAGCCCAGCGGCGGGGCCGTCTCGGGGGTGACGGGGTTGAAAAAGCAGCTGCGGGCGCCGGTGTGGCAGGCGGGGCCGTGAGGGCGCACCCGGTAGAGCACGGCGTCGCCGTCGCAGTCGAGGCGCATCTCCACCAGTTCCTGGACGTGGCCCGAGGTCTCGCCTTTCTTCCACAGCGCACCGCGGCTGCGGGAGTAGAGATAGGTTTGTCCGGTTTGCAGGGTGCGCTCGAGCGCCTCGCGGTTGGCCCACGCCAGGGTGAGCACCTCGCCGGAGTCGGCGTCCTGAATGACGACGGGCACGAGCCCGCGTTCGTCGAACTTGACCGCGTCCAGGTTCATTCGATGTCCTCCCGCATGGGGATGCCGCGCTGGGCCAGGTAGTGTTTGAGCTCGGGGATGGGGATCTCGCCGAAGTGGAAGACGCTCGCCGCCAGCGCGGCGTCGGCGCCGGCGCGCTCGAAGACCTCGGCGAAGTGTTCGGGCGTGCCCGCGCCGCCCGAGGCGATGACCGGGATACGCACGGCCTCGGCCACCGCGCGGGTGAGCGCGAGGTCGTAGCCCGCTTTGGTGCCGTCGGCGTCCATGCTGGTGAGCAGGATCTCACCCGCTCCCAGGCGCTCGCCCTCGCGCGCCCAGGCCACCGCGTCCAGCCCCGTGGGCTTGCGGCCGCCGGCGACGTAGACCTCCCAGCGCCCGGGCGCGACGCGCTTGGCGTCGATGGCCAGCACCACCGCCTGCGAGCCGAAGTGGTCGGCCAGCTCGCGGATCAGCTCGGGGCGGGCCACCGCCGCCGAGTTGACGCTCACCTTGTCGGCGCCGGCGAGCAGGAGCGCCCGCGCGTCCTCGAGCGTGCGCACCCCGCCGCCGACGGTGAAGGGGATGAAGACGCGTTCGGCGACCTGCCGCACCATCTCCAGCACCAGCGGACGGTTCTCGTGGGTGGCCGTGATGTCGAGGAAGACGAGCTCGTCGGCGCCGCTTTCGTCGTAGGCGACCGCGGCCTCGACCGGGTCGCCGGCGTCGACCAGGTTGACGAAGTTGACGCCCTTGACCACGCGGCCCTCGTGGACGTCGAGGCAGGGGACGATGCGACGCGCAAGCACGGGGCTGATTCTACCAGAGGCGCCGAGCGCCGAAGGCGTCCAGCGCAGCGTCTTTGCTGACGATGGTCATGCCCTCGAGCCTGGCTTGAGCGGCCAGGATGCGGTCGAAGGGGTCTCTGTGGGCCTCGTCGAAGCTGCCGGCCAACAGGGCATGGCTGTTGGTGATGGGTACTTCGACGGCGCCTATGCGGGCCAGGCTGCCCGGATAATCTACGATCAACGGCTCGGCCTGCGGCAGCCTACCAAGGCGGTATTTCGTGGCAATCTCCCAGGCCGACGCGCTGGAAGCAAACAGCGACGACAGGGGATCATGGATGACGGCGAACGCTTTCGCCGACAGCAGGTGCGGCCTGGCTATGGCGTAGAGAAGGGTGTGCGTATCGAGCAGGTAGCGACCCTTCATTATGCTTCGTTTTCACCGTACCAGGCGGCCAGCTCTTCTTCGGGTAGCGGTTCGAAGAAGCTATCGGGAATGTCGAAGTCAAGGAAACCCAGCTCACGGGTTTGCGGCTTTTCGGGCATCAGCCGAACCAGTGGCTTGCCCCGTTTGGCGATGATGACCTCCTCTCCCCGCAGCGCTGCTTCCAGCAGCTCCGACAGCTTGGCCTTGGCCTCGGCGACGTTCACAACCTTTGCCATGCTCCCAGCCTAACATGGTCAACTCGACATGGTCAAGTAACTGAGCACCTCGACGTGGTGGGTGTAGGGGAAGAAGTCGTAGGGGCGCGCGAAGTCGAGGCGGTAGCCGTGCTCCGTAAGCCGGGCGACGTCGCGGGCCCAGGTGGCGGGGTCGCAGGCGATGTAGACGATCTCTTGAGGTTTCAGTTCCAAGAGGGCGGCCAGCGTCTCCTTGGCGAGACCCGAGCGGGGCGGATCCACGGCCACGAGCTCGGCGGGGCCGAAGCGGGCGGCCTCGCGGGCGTCGGCGCGGGCGAAGCGGACGTTTTCGAGCCCCAGCCGTGCGGCGTCGGCGCGGCCCTTTTCGATGCTGCGCCGGTTCAGGTCGGTCACGGTGACCTGGGCGAAGTTTCGGGCCAGGAAGAAGCCCAGCACTCCCGAGCCGCCGTAGAGCTCGAGCGCCTTCCCTCCCGTGCCCGCCAGCTTCGCGGCCTCGGCGTAGAGCCCGGCCGCGGCTCGGGGGTTCACCTGGGCGAAGCTGACCACGTCGATCTGCACCTCGAGCTCGCCGTAGCGCTCGAGCAGCGTTTCCTTGCCCGCCAGAAAGCGCGTCGGGCCCCGGAAGCGTCCGCGCGGATCGGCCGCCCCCCACCAGACCCCGGCGATGCCGGCCTCCACCAACCCCTCGGCCGCCTTGCGGAAGTGGCGGGCCTTGCCGCCCACGAGGCCGAGCTGCACTTCGCCCGTCAGCAGGCTGCCGCGCAGGGCCACCTCCTCCAGCCCCACCAGCGGCCAGGTGTTCAGCAGCTTCAAGGCTTCCCGCAGGGGCCCGGCCAGCAGCGGGTCGTCGTGCACCCTCACCAGCTCGTCCGATCCGGGCCTGCGGTAGGCGAGGCCGCCGAGGGGGTGCAGCGCGAACTGGGCGGCGGTGCGGTAACCCAGCGGGGCGGGGGAGGGGCGGATGGGGTGCACCTCCGCTTCCAGCTGCGCCACCCGCGTGAGCGACTCGCGCACGAAGCCTTCCTTGACGGGCAGCTGCGCTTCGTAGCGCATGGGCAGGTCCGCCCCCGGGGGCAGGCCGGGGTCCTCGCGGTCGGGCGAGGGTTCCAGGATTTCGACCACCGTTCCCTCGAGGTGGTTTTTCTTACGTTTCAGGCGCGCCCGCACCCGTTCACCGGGTAGACCCCCGCGCACCAGCGCCACCCCTTCGGGGGTACGGGCAAGACCAAGGCCGCGTGGTATAATCTTAGATATAATTATATTCACAACAAATCACGTTTAGCGCTTACAATTAAATCTAATTAAATTATCTCCGGGAGATACAGACCTTGTAAGCATCGGGCAGACATATGCGGAGCTGGCGGTGAAGGTATAGGTCCCTGGGAGCATCCGACCGCTGGGGTTTACGGTACAACTAACCTTTCTATCGTAAGGGCCACCTGCTTTACTCTGAACGTAACACTCCCCACTCACGTAAGCGTAAGGTTGAACCGTTAAAGTCACCGTTTCGGAGTCTTCGCTACGGATGACATCTCCGTTACCAAAGTCGATCGCGGCATCGATTTTGAATGTGATGTCGTGTTCGGTGGTATATCTTCTTGGATTAGTGAATTGCCTAGATATTGTATGCAGTCCAATACAACCCGTACCAGCTGATCTGTAGACAAGCTGGTTATCAATCAGTAACTCGCAGTTCGGTCTAGCTCCGCTAAAGTAACTTATGACTTCCCCTGCGAAAGAAATTCGTACGGTACCACTTCCAGCTATCTCGTCAGGGTCCACTGAGAGTTGCGACACCCATACCCGAACAGGAGGAAGAACGCTAGTTTGTAATGTCCTCTTTATTACAGTGTTATTAGCATTGGTAGCTACCATGTGAACTTCTAAAAACAAACCAGGTCCAGGTATTGTACCAGGACTATATAGTGTAACAGACGGGGAGTGTCCAGAAGTAGGGCAGGGCTCCGGCCCAAAATTCGCCAATAAGGTACTCGAGGGTGGATCAACAAAGTAGAATGAGAACGAGCACGTGTATGGCTCTTCGTACAGTTCGTCCACCAGCTTATAGTCAAAGTTAAATGTATTACCATAGACAGGATCTGTACCGTTGTTTTTGAAGTTGATAGTGTAGTAATCAGTTAGTGTAAACGATCTAATGTATGCCTCATTCGAAGTCGTACGACCATCGGAAAGACGGACTGATACGTTGTACCTTCCCATACGCGCATACTTGTGTGACGTACTGACTACTTCAGCATTATTCGTACTATTACAACTCAACGTATCAATTGTTCCATCTCCCCAATCAACAATGCAGGATAAGTTACTCAAGTAACTTCTATGGAGTACCATTATGTTCGCTGTAACTGGAACATCGTAGTCAAGACCCCCGGATACGACCTTACCGGTGATTTGAACATCCAAAATAGCGCCAACGCCGTCAATATAAGGCTGCCCTAATGGGACAATGCCGTCAGGCTTATGCGAGAAAAGAGAAATATCGTGTTGATATATCCGGTTTCCTCCTTGTTGCCACGAAAATACAAGTTGATCACCGGTGTTAAAGGTTACGTTATTGTATTTGTATTTCCAATGAATTTTGTAATTTTTTATCTGTGGTTGACACCAACCCCATGCACCAAACCACTTGGTATGCGTGTATTTGCCATTGCCGTCGGGCTTTACGACATCTTTGTGTCGTGTTTCCCACCATGCACAGCTTGTTGATGTGCTATACGTGGCAACGATAGTTCCACCGCTTATAGCAGGTGAGATTTTGCCTGTCACAGTAAACTGGGCCGCGCCCTGCGCGATAGCAATTTGTTCATTATGTATACTAGATATAGTGAATAATAATGACAATAAATCTAAATATTCTTTACTATCTATATTCAAGTCGGATAATGATGAAATAGTTATGTGTGGATACTTGTTTTTAAAAGATTTGATTGCGTCTACAATGTATACTTCAATATTCGAAGCAAAATCATTTGAAGATAAAAACTTAGATAATAGCAAATTCAAATTGCTCAAATCATCATTACTAGCTTCACCGTCTAAAAACATGCGATATAATCCTTGAAACTTGGTAATATCGGTACTTGTAACTGTACCACTGACAGTGCCAGAACTAGAGTTGCACGAAACGATGGAAGCGACAAGCAAAATCGCCATAGCCATGAGAGACAAGCGAACAAAATTATGTTTCATAATATATTTCATAGCATAATCCTATGCATGAAGTCAACAATAAGAAAAATGTCATTCGGAAAAGCGTGGTCTGATTGGCTTCATGCGACCTCGTTTATAATGATCATTGTCCCGCCCCTGGTCAACAACGTCATCGCGCTGCTCAAGGACAGCTCCCTGGCTTCGGTCATTACGTTGCTCAAGCTCGTGCATCAGGGTCAGCGCATGATTTCGATCACCTTCCGCCCGGTGGAGGTCTACATAGCGGTCGCCGCCATCTACCTCATCCTAACGACGGTGCTCACCTTCTTCACCGACTGGCTCGAGCGCGAGATGGCGCGGCGCGGCGCGGCCACATAGGAGTCGACATGGCGATGGTCGAGATGCGCAACGTGCACAAGTGGTTTGGCGCTTTGCACGTGCTCAACAACATCAACCTGGACGTCGAAAAGGGCGAAGTCGTGGTCATTATCGGCCCTTCGGGATCAGGGAAGAGCACCCTGATTCGCACCATCAACGCCCTCGAACCAATACAAAAGGGCACCATCGTGGTAGACGGCCTCGACATCACCAAGCCGCGGAACGTCGACGAGGTGCGCAAGGAAGTCGGCATGGTCTTCCAGAGCTTCAACCTGTTTCCGCACATGACCGTGCTCGAGAACATCACCCTGGCCCCGCGGATCGTCCGCAAATGGCCGCGCGAAAAGGCCGAGCAGATCGCCCTGGAGCTGCTGGAGCGGGTCGACATCGCCGACCAGGCGGAAAAGTACCCCGCGCAGCTCTCGGGCGGGCAGCAGCAGCGCGTCGCCATCGCCCGGGCGCTGGCCATGCAACCCAAGATCATGCTCTTCGACGAGCCCACCAGCGCCCTCGACCCGGAGATGGTGGGGGAGGTGCTCGACGCCATGAAGGAGCTGGCGAAGAGCAGCATGACCATGCTGGTGGTCACCCACGAGATGGGCTTCGCCCGCGAGGTGGCCGACCGGGTGATCTTCATGGACATGGGCGAGATCATCGAGGAAGGGGAGCCCGACCAGGTCTTCTCGCACCCCCGCCACGAACGCACCCAGGCCTTCCTGGCGCGGATCCTGCATTAGTCTGGGGGCGTGAGCCGCATCCGCCAGGTCTACCTTTGGCTGCTGGGCCTCAACCTCTTCGTCGTCCTCTTCGCAGCGGCGAGCGCGCTGCTGCTGCCGTCGCCGCAGGGCTGGCCGGGCTGGATGCCTGCGGCGTGGTGGCTGAGCGCCGTCGTTTTGAGCACCGGCGTGCTGGTCTACCGCCGGCAGCTGCTGAGCCGCGGCGACGTTACGGAGCGGCGCGTGGCCGCGCTTTCGCTGGCGGCCCTGCCCATGGTCTGGGGCTTGTTCGCGGTGCTGGCGTTCTGGGCGGGGTACGGCGCCACCGCGGCGGGGCTGGCGCTGGCGGCGCTAGCCCTTGCGGCGCTGGGGTTCGCGTTGCAACCAGGCGAATAGCCCCCTGCGCTTGGGTGCGAGCAGGGCTTCGAGCTCGGACAGGTGGGCCTGGGTGGTTTCGTAACCGAACGCGTACAGGGCGTTGGCCTGGCTGTAGTCGAAGGTGTCCACCGGATGGTCGGGCACCAGCGAGAGCACGTAGTCGGCGCGCTCGAGCGCCAGCCGCTTGAGCCGGCGGATCGAGGCCTCGCTGGCCATCAGCATCACTTCGAACGAGTTGTGCGGTTTGTGCAGGCGCACGGGGTTGGACACGTCCACGCCCACCACCGGCCCGGGGCCCAGCTGCCGGGCGGCGGTGACCGGCACCTTTTCCACCACGTCGCCGTCGACGAGGAGGCGGCCGCCCCAGGGCACCGGCGGGAAGATGCCGGGGATGGCGCTGGAGGCCATGACCGCGTCCACCAGGGGCCCCTCGCGCAGCACCACCACCTCGCCGGTGTTCAGGTCGGCGGCGTTGATGGCCAGCGGGGGCACGAGGTCTTCGATCCGGGCGGTTCCGTAGAGTTCGAGCAGCCCCTTGCGCAGACGCTCGGCGTCGGCGATGGCCGTGTGGCGCAGGGCCTTGAACAGCCGGCTCTGGATCTTGGCCGCACGCAGCAGCCGGTTGCCGTTGGCCATGAAAAGGTCGGCGAGCTGGCGGTCGATCACGTGGCTCATCAACGGCTCCACCTCGAGCGGCAGGTCGAGCCCCAGGTTGGCCGCGGCGTAGGCCCCCGCCGAGCTGCCCGCCACGCCGGCGATGGGCAGGCCCGCTTCCCGGATCGCGCGCAGTGCGCCCAGGTGCGCGAAACCGCGCACCCCGCCCCCGCTGAGCGCGAGGATCAGTCCCGGTTGCGTCGTCGATCCGTCGAAAGCAGCCATAGCCCCAGGAGCAGAACGCCGAGCGGGAGCGCCCACTTGAGCGCCGCGAAGAAGAGCCCCAGCGCCAGGAGCGCCAGCGCCAGGATCCAGCCGAAGCTCACGAGCACCGCCCCCAGCGCCAGCGCCAGAACCAGGCCGACCAGGGTCAGGGCCACCGCCAGCAGCGGCCCCAGGATCGGCCACAGCAGCAACAGCCCGAGAAGGAGCAGCGCCCAGCCAAGGTATTTCATGCCTTCATTCTACGCGCCGCGCCCTCTCACCGCCCCTTAAGCCCGTTTGTGTACGATGGAGCGCAATGGAAACGGCTCTTTCCCCCGAGGTGGAATACGCCCAGCAGGCGCGCCTTTCGGCTCAGGGCCTGCGCAAGCGGTACGGCCGCCGCGACGTGGTGCGGGGCGTGGACCTGGTGCTGGGGCGTGGCGAGATCGTCGCCCTCTTCGGCCCCAACGGGGCGGGCAAGACGACGACGTTCTACATGCTCGTCGGCTTCGTGCGCCCCAACGGCGGGCGCATCTTGCTGCGCGGGGAGGACGTGACCCGGCTGCCCATGCACAAGCGGGCGCGGCTGGGCCTGGGCTACCTGCCCCAGGAGCCCTCGGCGTTCCGGCGCATGACCGTGCTGGAGAACCTGCTGGCCATCCTCGAGCACCAGCCCCTTCCCAAGAAGGAGCGTCACGACACCGCGCTGGGGCTGCTCGAGGAGTTCCACATCGACCACCTCAAGGACAAGTACGCCTACACCCTCTCGGGGGGCGAGCGGCGGCGGCTCGAGATCGCGCGGGCGCTCACCACCAACCCCGACTTCATCCTTCTCGACGAGCCCTTCACCGGCGTCGACCCCAAGAACGTGGGCGACATCCAGAACCTGATCCAGGAGCTGCGCGCCAAACGCGGTTTGGGGGTCTTCATCACCGACCACTCGGTGCGCGAAACCCTGGCCATCACCGACCGGGTCTACCTGATGTACGACGGCCAGGTCGTCTTCCACGGCAGCCCCGACGAGTTCGCCCGCGACACGGGCGCGCGCAATTACTACCTGGGCGAGGACTTCGAGCTCTAGCCGCCTCATGAGCCTCTGGACGCTGCTCGTCAACCTGCTGCTCATCGCAGCCGTCGTCGCCTACGTGGGCGACGTGGTGGGCCGTCGGGTGGGGCGGCGTCACCTGCGCCTCTTCGGTCTGCGCCCGCGCACCACCGCGCTGGTCGTGGCCGTCTTTACCGGCGTGGTGATCGCCCTGCTGGCGTTCGCGGCCTTCTTCTTCCTGGCCAGCGACGCGCGCAAAACGATCCTCGAGGCGGAAAAGGTGCGCGAGGAGCGGGACCAGCTGCGTTCCGAGGTGGAGCGTCTGGGCGGGCACGTCAGCGACCTGGAGGCGCGCGCTGCGCGGGCGCTGGGGGAGAGCGAACGCCTGGAGCGCGAACTCAAGGCCAAGGCCGACGCCCTCAAGCTGGCCGAGGAGGAGATCCGCAAGCTGCAGGGCGAGAAGGAGTTGCTGCAGCAGGCGGTCGAGGAAACCCGCAAGCAGCTGGAGGAGCGCGAGGTCGAGCTGGGGCGGGTGCGCGCCGAGGTGGAGCGGATCGGCTCCGAACGCGAGGCGCTTGAGCGCGAGTTCGACGCCTTGCAGCAAGGCCAGATCCTGCTGCTGGACGACCTCGAGAAGCTGCGTCAGGCCGAAGCCGACGCGATCCAGCGCGCCGAGGCGGCCCAGGCCAAGACCCGCGAAGCGGAGGCGGCCGCGGCCCAGGCCGAAGCGCGGGTGAGCGCCATCCAGAAGGAGATTGCGGCGCTGGAAAAGGAGCGCCAGCAGTTGCTGGGTGACATCACCACCCTCGACGCCGAGCGCAAGGCGCTCGAGGAGCAGCGCGACGCCCTGCGGCTGGCCAACCGCCGCCTGCAGGACCAGCTGGCGGCGGCCAACCAGCAGGTCTTCGACCTCAAGCAGGAGCTGCTGCGGCTCGAGCAGGAGCGCAGCTCGTCGGAGCGGGGGCTCGAGGTGCTGCGGCGCCAGTTGAGCGACAGCCTCAAGGACACGGTGCTGTCCGAGCTGGTGTGGTCAAGCGGGCCGCTGCAGCAGGCCCTCGACCAAGCGGTGCACCTGGCCGAGGTGCAGGTGCGCGTCGAGGGGTTCCGCGGCGTCCTCGTTCCCGAGGACCTCAACAGCGAGGGGTGGCGCGCCCCCGGCGTCATCCAGGCCCGGGCCGAGGGGGTGACCCCCGACGGCAAGGTGCTCTTGCAGCTACGCTTCGTGCCCAAAGAGCTGCGCTTCCGGATCGGCCAGGTCATCGCCCTGCGCGAGCTTCCGCCTCCGCGCCTGCAGCCGGAGCGCGTTCGCCGCAGCCTGGAAGACCTGCGCGAAACCGCCTTCGAACGCCTGCTCAAGGCCGGGGTGCTGCCCGAGCGGGTGGCCGCCGCGGGGCTGACGGGCGCGGTCCTCGCCGACTTCCAGGCCCAGATCCGCGACGAGGTGGGCAACGTGGTGGTCGCCGTGGTGGCGGCCGACGACGTATGGACCACCGAGGTGCCGCGGTTGCTCTATCAGGTGCTCTACGTTCCGTAGATCAGCCGCGCCGCCGCCAGATCCCAAAGCGCCGAGCCGACGCTCTTGAACACCACCGGACCGCCCGCGGGCGGGTTTTCCTCGAGCACGTCCGCCAGGGTGCGAACCTGGGCCCAGTCCACTTCCGCCTGCAGCAGGTCGCCGGCCTCGGCGCGCGCGCCGGGCAGGGTGTCCACGAAGACGCGCGACCGCCTCACCAGCGCGGCCGGCAGCTCGGCCATGTTCGGGGTGAAGGCGCCGACGGCGACCACCAGCGCGTCCTCGGCGACTTCTTCCGGCACCACCGGCGCGGCGCTGCTGGTGGCGCTGACGATCAGGTCGGCCTGGGCCGCGACCTTGTCGGGAAAGGGCACGGTCTGCATGGCGAGGCCCAGCTTGCGGCCGTGCGCGGCCAGCTCGGCCGCCCGCGAAAAGGTGCGGTTGTAGACGAAGACGCGCCGCGGGCGGAGCGTCGCCAGCGCTTCGAGATGGGCCCGCGCCTGCGTACCGGCGCCCACGATGAGCACCTGTTCGGGCGGCTTTGCGGCGAGCCGGCGGACGGCCAGCAGCGAGAGGGCGGCCGTTCGCCTGGCGGTGACGACGGCGCCGTCGAGCAGCAGCCGGGCCTCCCCCGTGCGGACGTCGAAGACGAGCACCTCGGCCTGCACCTGGGCGAGCCCGCGTTCGGGGTTGGCCGGGTGGACGCTGACGCGCTTGAGCACGCCCAAGCGATCGTCCCACGCAGGCATGAGGAGCAGCGTGCCCCCTTCGGGAAGCGGATGCACCGTACGTTCGGGCGCGACCGCGCGGCCGGCGCGAGCGTCGCGGACCACCCGGGCCAGGGTGTCGGCGAGGGCCTCGTAAGGGAGCAGGGCGGCGGTCGTGGTGGCGGAGAGGGTCTTCATAAGGCGCCCAGGAACGCGTCGAGGGACTGCAGGTAGTCCCGCATGAGGTCGAGCGAGGGCAGCGGCTCCTTCACCTCGAGCCCGTGGCCGGCGCCCGGCAGCACGAGGGTGTGCAGGCCCGGCCGCTCCAGCCCCTCCAGGAGCTCGGGCGGGGTGGCGGGGTCGGCGCCGCCGGCCACGAGCAGGCCGGGGGCGGGGTCTTCGGCGATGGCGCGCAGCACGTCGTCGGCGCGGAGCAGCGGGGTGAGCCACACCTTGGCCGCGGCGGCGTCGCGGGCATCGCGCAGGAGGAAGGCCATGGCGAGCGTGCCGATCGACTTGCCCACCAGCAGCCGCGGCCGGGCGTGCCCGCGGACCCAGCGCCACACCGCGGCGGCGTCGGCGGTGATCCAGGAGTGGCGGTCGGCCTCGGCGGCGGTGAGGAACTCGGGGCGGTCGTAGTCGTACCAGGCTTCGACGACGGCCCAGCCGCGGGCGCGCAGCAGCTTGGTGGTGTAGTGCAGCAGGGGCCGCGCGGGCGAGTAGCGCAGGCCGGGGAAGACCACGGCCACGGGCTCGCCGCGGGGGTCCCCCTCGACGACCAGGAAGAAGCGGTGCCCTTCGTGCCCTTCCAGCTCTATGCGCGCCACGGTCTCAGTCTAGCGCAGATCCGCTCCGCCCAAGGAACGACCCCCTGCGGACGCAGGGGGTCGCTGCGGTGTCAGGAAGATTAGTCGAGGAAGTCGCGCAGCTTGCGGGTGCGGGACTCGTGGTACTTGAGCTTGCGCAGCGCCTTGTTCTCGATCTGGCGGATGCGCTCGCGGGTGACGCCGAAGTAGGCGCCCACCTCCTCGAGGGTGTGCTCGCGGCCGTCGATCAGCCCCTTGCGCAGCTTCAGCACCATGGCCTCGCGCTCGGAGAGTTTGGAGAGGGCTTTTTCCAGCTCCTCCGAGAGCAGGCTCTGAGCGGCGGAGTCCACCGGGCTGGCCAGGTGTTCGTCGGGGATGAAGTCGCCGTAGAACGAGTCCTTCTCGTCGCCGATCGGCGTTTCCAGGCTCACCGGCTCCTGGGCGATCTTGAAGGTTTCCTCCACCTTCTTGGCGTCCCAGCCGGGGCCCATGGCGTCGGCGATCTCGGCGTAGGTGGCCTCGCGGCCCAGCTCCTGCTGCAGCTGGCGGGCGGTGCGGGTGAGCTTGTTGATCGTCTCCACCATGTGCACCGGAATGCGGATCGTGCGCGCCTGGTCGGCGATGGCGCGGTTGATGGCCTGGCGGATCCACCAGGTGGCGTAGGTGGAGAACTTGTAGCGCCGCTTGTACTCGAACTTCTCGACGGCGCGGATCAGGCCCTGGTTGCCCTCCTGGATGAGGTCGAGGAAGGAGAGCCCGCGGCCGGTGTACTTCTTGGCGATGGAGACGACGAGCCGCAGGTTGGCCTCGATCAGGTGCTGGCGGGCGATCTCGCCGTCGCGGGCGATGTGCAGGTAGCGCTTCTGCGGCTTGGGCAGCGCCCGCAGGCGGGCGTCCACGGCCTGGATGGTGTCCTCGTCCACCCGCTCGGCCTCGTAGCCGGGGATGTGGGGCACGCGGCCGCCGTGGCGCACCTGGGCGCGGATGACCTTCTTGATCAGGTCGGCTTCCAGGCCGGTGAACTCGGCCAGCCGCTCCACGGCGGCCTCGCCTTCTTCGACGCGGCGCGCCAGGTCGATTTCTTCTTCCAGCGTCAGCAGCGGCACCTGCCCGATCTCGTGCAGGTACTGCCGCACCGGGTCCGAGGTGGAGACCCGGGTCGCGATGGTTACGGGTTCTTCGGGTTTGGCAATCACTTCTTCTTCGATGGGTGCTTCGGTGGCGGCCTCGGCCACGACTTCTTCTTCGTCGAGGATGGGCTCGAGCACTTCCGGCTCGGCCTCGGGCTCGACGACGGCGGCTTCGGCCGGCGCCGGTTCCTCCTTGGCGGAGGCGGTCTTGGCTTTCTTGCTTCGGGACGGCTTGGAGCTGGCCGCGGTGGTCTTCTTCGCGGCCGCAGGCTTCTTGGCTTTGGGGGCCGCCTTCGCGGCGGTTTTCTTCTTCGCGCCGCTCTTGGGCGCGGTCTTCTTGGGCGCCTCGTCCAGCACGGCAACGGCCTTTTCTTCGGTCTTCTTCTTGCTCAAGCGGGTCACCTCCCGGTCGTGCGGCGTCGGCACGGTCAGGGTTGCTTTACGGCAAGCAGCACTTTGTAGCGGCCAGCGTGCAACGTGCGCACGTTGCCGAACCGGTCGTGCATCCAGACTTCGTATTTTAGAAACGGGTTGGCCACCAGGTAAAACCGACCTCCAGGTCGTGTACGTCGATGGGCTGCGGCCACGAAAGCCTCGGCTACGTCCAAAACAACGCGACCCCCAACATGGAAGGGGGGGTTTGATACTACTATATCATAAACTTCGTTTTCTTGCAAAGCTTCATCCACGTCGGAGTGATGCACCGCCGCCGACAGACCGGCGGCCTGAAGGCTGCGCCGGGCGCTCCAGACCGAAGCGAGCTGGTGTTCCAGCAGCGTTACCCGGGCGCCCTCCCGGGCGAGCGGCAGGCTGAGCGCACCGTAGCCCGCGCCCAGGTCGAGCACCTCGGCCCCCCCGACGTCCCCGGGCAGGTGTTCGAGGAGCAGGCAGGAGGCGGGGTCCACCGCGTCCGCGGAGAAGACGCCGGGCCAGACCCAGAAGGTCAGCCGCCGCCCGCGAAGTTCGGCCTCCAGGGGAGCGGGCTCGGCGGGCGCCTCCGGAGCCGGGCGGGACGAGCGTTCCAGGACGGCGACGCGCACCCCTTTGGCCCGCGCGACCACCTCGCCGTCGCCGACGAGCTCGCGCGCCCAGCCGAGGTAGCGTTCGAAGCCCAGCTTCTTGTCGCCGGCCACCCAGAGCAGCCCGCCGGGCTCGAGCGCCCGCGCGGCGGCCAGGAGCTGGGCGCGCACCCAGGCATTGCCGCGATCGGCCCCGAAGACGAGCAGGGCCGTGCCGTAGGCCGCCTCGGGAACCTGCCAGGGCAGGGCGGCGCGCACCCGCAGGCCCGGATGCTCCGCGGCGCTCGCCTCCAGCGCGCGCAGGGCCGAGCGGCGGTCCTCCCAGGCGTCCACCTCGAGCCCCGCGGCCAGCAGCGGCAGCAACGCGACGCCCACCCCCGGGTTGAGGTCGATCGCCCGTGCTCCCCGGGGCTCGACGGCCTCGGCCAGCGCCCGGTAGGCCGGGTCCTCCAGTCCAGGGGCCCCGCGTTTGATCCAGAGCGGGCCCGCAGGGGTCGGCAGGGTTGTGAGGGTGTGGTACTCCGCGAGCTCCACGGAATGTACACTTTAGCACATATTCGCTAGAATGGGGAACGTGCTCGTGCTCGGCATCGAAACCAGCTGCGACGACACCGGCGTGGGCCTGGTGCAGGACGGCCGGGTCCGCGTGAACCTGGTGGCGTCGCAGACCTTGCTGCACGCCGAATACGGCGGGGTGGTGCCCGAGCTGGCCAGCCGGGAGCACACCCAGGTGCTCGACCGGCTCGTGGCCCGCGCCCTGGAAGAGGCCGGGGTCCGCCCCCAGGCGCTCGACCTGGTGGCCGCCACCCGCGGCCCCGGCTTGGTCGGCCCGCTGCTCGTGGGGCTGGGCTACGCCAAGGGGCTGGCCTGGTCGCTGGGGAAGCCCTTCCTGGGCGTGCACCACCTGGAAGGCCATCTGCACGGGGCGCTCGCTTCGGGGGAGGTGGAGCCGCCCTTTCTGGTGCTGATCGCCTCCGGCGGGCACACCCACCTCTACCGCGTGGAGGCGTGGGGGCGGTACCAGCTGCTCGGCGCCACCCGCGACGACGCCGCCGGCGAGGCCTTCGACAAGGTCGCCCGCACGCTGGGCCTCGGCTACCCCGGCGGCCCCGAGATCGAACGACTCGCCCGCGAAGGAGACGCGCACGCGGTGCCCTTCAGCGTGCCCATGCGCGGCCGTGCGGGGTACGACTTCAGCTTTTCCGGTCTCAAGACCGCCGCGGTGCGGTTTAAGAGCGAGGGCTACGCGCCCGCCGACATCGCCGCGGGCTTCCAGCGGGTGGCCGTGGCCTCGCTGGTGGGCACCCTCGAGCGCGCGGCGCGCGACACCGGAGTCCGCCGGGTCGTGGTGGCCGGCGGCGTCGCCGCCAACCGGGCGCTGCGCACGGCGCTCGCGGCGACGGGGCTCGAGGTGCACCTGCCCCCGCCGGGCCTGACCTCCGACAACGGCGCCATGATCGCCCTGGCCGCCGCCCGCCGCTGGGCGCGCGAAGGGCGTGCCGACCCCATCACGGTCTCCGCCGAGCCCTACTGGCCCCTGGGCGAGGCGGTCTAGCTGGCCCTTCTCATCTTCAAAGCTTAGAATGCGATAAGTTATGCTGGGTCTTCTCAAAAAACTCTTCGACAACAACGACCGCGAAGTGCAGCGCTACTTCCGCCAGGTCGTCGAGCCCACCAACGCCCTCGAGGCGGAGGTCCAGAAGATCGACGATCTGGCCGCCGCCTACGCCGAGGCCCGCCAGCAGCACGAAAACGGCAAGCCGCTCGACGAGCTGCTGCCCTGGGTCTTCGCGCTCGCCCGCGAGTCGGCGCGGCGTTTCCTGGGCCTGCGCCCCTACGACGTCCAGCTCGTCGGCGGCGCGGTGCTGCACGACGGCCGCATCGCCGAGATGAAGACGGGCGAGGGGAAGACCCTCGTGGCCACGCTGCCCGTGGCCCTCAACGCCCTCACCGGCAAGGGGGTGCACCTGGTCACGGTGAACGACTATCTGGCCCGGCGCGACGCCGAGTGGATGCGCCCCGTCTACCACGGGTTGGGGCTGGAGGTGGGGGTGATCCAGCACGACACCCCGCCGCCCGAGCGGCGCAAGGCCTACCTGGCCGACATCACTTACGTCACCAACTCCGAGCTCGGCTTCGACTACCTGCGCGACAACATGTCGCTCAGCCCCGACCAGCTGGTGCTGCGCCACGACCACCCGCTCCACTACGCCATCGTGGACGAGGTCGACTCGATCCTCATCGACGAGGCGCGCACCCCGCTGATCATCTCCGGTCCCGCCGAGAAGGCCACCGACCTCTACTACCGGATGGCCGAGGTGGCCCTCAAGCTCGAGCGCGGCGAGAAGCCCGAGCCGGGCGAGAAGGACAAGGAGCCCACGGGCGACTACACCATCGAGGAAAAGCAGCGCCACGTCCAGCTCACCGAACGCGGCATCGAGCGCGCCGAGAAGCTGCTCGGCATCCCCGGCCTCTTCAGCCCCGAGAACATGGAGAAGGCCCACATGCTCATCCAGGCGATTCGGGCCAAGGAGCTGTACCACCGCGATCAGGACTACATCGTCCAGGACGGCCAGGTCATCATCGTGGACGAGTTCACCGGCCGCCTGATGCCGGGCCGCCGCTTCGGCGAGGGGCTGCACCAGGCCATCGAGGCCAAGGAAGGCGTCAAGATCGAGCGCGAGAACCAGACGCTGGCCACGATCACCTACCAGAACTTCTTCCGCCAGTACGACAAGACCGCGGGCATGACCGGCACGGCCAAGACCGAGGAGAAGGAGTTTCAGGAGATCTACGGCATGGACGTCATCGTCGTGCCGACCAACCGCCCGGTCATCCGCCAGGACCACGCCGACGTGGTCTACCGCACCGAGCAGGGCAAGTTCATGTCCGTCGTCGAGGAGATCGCCCAGCGCTACGAGAAGGGTCAGCCGGTCCTCGTGGGCACGATCAACATCGACAAGTCCGAGCGCCTCTCGGCGATGCTGCGCGAGCCGCGCTACTACCTGCCGCGCGTGGAGATGCGCGTCAACCTGCTGCTCAAGGCGGTTCAGAAGAAGTCGGGGCCGGAGTGGGAGAAACTGAAGAAGGCCCTGGCGCGGCCCGCCAACCTGCGCGAGAAGACGCTCGAGGAATTCGCGCCCCTCTTCCAGGGCGCCGGAGGCAACCTGGCCGACGCCTGGGAGCAGTTGAAACTGGCGGTGCACACGCTCGAGATCATCCGCAAGGGGATTCCCCACCAGGTGCTCAACGCCAAGTACCACGAGAAGGAAGCCGAGATCGTGGCCCAGGCGGGCCGTTCGGGTACCATCACCATCGCCACCAACATGGCCGGGCGCGGCACCGACATCAAGCTTGGCGGCAACCCCGAGGAGATCGCCAAGAACATCCTCGAGAAGCAGGGCCTCGACCGCTACGAGTGGAAGGTCGAGCTCTTCGTCAAGAAGCTGATCCAGGGCGAAGAGGACGAGGCCAGGAAGCTCGCCGCCGAGCTCGAGGTCCCCGCCGAGACGATCGAGGAGATCAAGAAGATCAGCGAAGAGGCCAAGATCGACGAGCAGCGGGTCAAGGAGCTGGGCGGCCTCGCCATCATCGGTACCGAACGCCACGAGTCGCGCCGCATCGACAACCAGCTGCGCGGCCGTTCGGGCCGCCAGGGCGACCCGGGCGAGAGCCGCTTCTACGTCTCCTTTGACGACGAGCTGATGCGCCTCTTCGCCTCCGACCGCGTGGTGAGCATGCTCGACCGCATGGGCTTCGACGACTCCGAGCCGATCGAGCACAAGATGGTCACCGGCGCCATCGAGCGGGCGCAGAAGCGCGTCGAGGACCGCAACTTCGGCATCCGCAAGCAGCTCTTGCAGTTCGACGACGTGATGGCGCGCCAGCGCGAGGTCATCTACGAGCAGCGGCGCATGGTCCTCCTGGGCAAGGACGAGGAGGTCAAGGAGGCGGCGCTCGCCATGGTGGAGGACACCGTGGCCGCCGTGGCCGAGAACTACCTCAACCCCGAGATCCACAAGGACGACTGGGACCTCGACGGCCTGAAGCTCGCCCTGGTGGACATCGTGCCCGCCTTCGAGAACTACGACTTCGAGGCGCTGCGCGGGCTCGAGGCTCCCGAGGCGATCGACAAGGTGGTGGAGGCGGCGTTCGGCTTTTACGAGGAGCGCGAGCAGGAGCTGAGCCCCCAGGTCATGCGCGCGGTGGAGCGCTTCGTCATCCTCTCCATCGTCGACTCCGACTGGAAGGAGCACCTGCACAACCTCGACGTGCTGCGCCAGGGTATCGGCCTGCGCTCCTACGCCCAGAAGGACCCCTTCCAGGAGTACAAGTTCGAGGCGACCCGCCTCTTCAACGAGATGATCGCCCACATCAAGAGCGAGTCGGCCAAGTTCTTCTTCCGCCTCAAGGTGGAGGCCGAGCCGCCCAAGCCGCAGGTCTACGTCCCCGTGCCCGAAAAGAAACCCCAACCGGTCAAGGCCGACGCCAAGGCCGCGGCCGGCAAGCGCGGCGGCAAACGCCAGGAGCCCAAGAAGAAGATCGGGCGCAACGACCCCTGCTGGTGCGGCAGCGGCAAGAAGTACAAGCACTGCCACGGCAAGAACGCTTAGGATTTGACGGGAAAGGGCGGGTCGTAGACCCGCCCTCTAGGTTTCCCCGGGGAGCGGCGAAAGCTCACTCCACGTCCGTACAATCCCCCGGCACTCCCAGGTCGCACCACTCCCCCCAGTCGAAGATGCTCGGCGCGGGCGTGGTCACCTCGGTGTACCCCGGGTAGCTCGTGGTGTCGGGGTCGACGCTCATGTCGCGCACCATGAAATTCGTAGCGATTACCCCGGAGGACTCAATATAATCATCCAAGGAAAAGACTCGCACGCTCTTCCCCGGATCCTTTCCCACCCGCATGCACCAGGCGGTGATGCGCAGCGGACCTCCGGGGACCGCCCGGTCGTAGGGGTCGTCCGCCCAGCCCATCCACCCCACCTTGCCGGGCTTGACCCAGAGCCAGTCGGCCCCGCCCCCGTACACGTTCTCGTCCTCGGGCACGTTGGCGGCGGGCCCCCTCGAGAGACCGTAGGTATCGAACTCCACCTGCACCTTGATCCCGTCGTCGCACCGCTCGGTGTTGGTGGCGTAGATGCCGAACCCCAAACCCCCAGGTGCCTTCGTCTGCGGGCAGGCGGTAAGCCCGAGCGCCAGCAGCCCCAGGAGCAACCGCGCCGCTAAAGGTAGCCGACTACCGACCGGCCCGGGCCGTTTGCCGAAGCCTTGGTCCGCTCCTCGGTTCGAGCGCATACCCCTCGTGCGATCCCCTCCTTCTCCAATGGCCCCTTCCTCAACCCTTCCTGGCCGGCCGCGCGGCATCAGCCGTTGCGCAGGGGGACGAACGCAGCTCCGAGGGACGCATCGCCGTGCGCAGATAAAAGTTCGGATGCCCGTTGCCGGTGCGGATCGCCGGGGAGACCCGCACCGGTCGAATTCACCTAAGGATGGGGGTAGTCAATCATCAGTCCCGGCGAGGTGACCGTATAGTCGGAATCCGTGCCGGTATCCCAAACGGTGATCTTCGTGTCGACGACCCCCGCTTCGGTAAGAAACAGGTCTGCGTCGAAGGTGCGTTCGCTCAGCCCCGGCTCGGTGTTCTTGCGCATGCAGTAGGCCTTGACGGTGAGGGTTTCGTTCGCGGCGTTGGCGTCGAAAGCGCGGGTGGTCTGGAAACGTATGGTGTACACGTGTCCCGGCTTCACCCAAACCCAGTACGCACCGGCTCCGTAGATCTCTTCCGTTTCTCCTGGGTCGATGGGATGAGCGATGAGCGAGCCTTCCTCGACCTCGATCACGGCCTTGATCCCGTCGTCGCAGCGGTCGCTATTGATCGCGTTGGCCGTCAGATCGATCCACCCCACCACCACCTGCGGGCAGGCCGTGAGCAACCCGGCCAGCAACGTCGCCAACGCGGCCAGCGCCAAGCCTTTTCCAAGGGTTTTACTTAAACGCATAGTAACCTCCTGCACGTGGCGTGGGCAAAATGCCGGTGATGTTCAGGAACTTGCCGTCGTAGCGCCCGCCGGTTTCGTACCATGGTATCCGCACCAGTACCTCAGCCGTGGTGCGCCAGTTGTAGAGCCTGCCTTCCAGCGTCGGCGCGTAGTGTTCCCCAAGAGCCGTTGGCTCGACGTGGTAGAGCGCGACACCCGGTACACCCCTGACGCCGATGCTATCCATGGCTAAACTGTACATGCTCCAGCGGACGGAAGTCGTGGGTGAACCGTAGTACCATGCTCCACGGAGATTGAACCACGAGCCGCGTTCGTCCAGCCAGGCGTTTCCTCCGTTGAAGAATCCGCGAGGTGTCGTTAGGCCCTGTCCCGAGATGGCCTTCGTCCCCATCTTGACGATGAGATCCGGGTAGTAGATCTTGCTTCCTCCGTAGTTTTGCTTGCGGAAAGCCAGCATTCGTCCGCCTAGCCAGCTGTTCTTACGAAACATGTAGTACCAGCTGGAAATGGATCCGTTCGATAGGTTGGGTATGGAGCCGCCGTACCAATTGATATTCGCCCACCCGCGGTACTGATTGCGTTCGAACTGGTACCACGCGGCCAAGCGAATGAAAGCCGCGGGTCCGCAGCCAATGGGCAAGCCCTGATGGGGCCCGCTGGGGTCCGTCACGTGCCAGTAAGTAAAGTTCTTCCAGTTGGAATCTCTAAACTGGCGTGGGAAGTGGTCATACCCCTCGTAGTAGCCGCCGTCGGGTGCGTTGGGTGGGTATTGGTCGTTGTGACCGCTGTCGAAGTAGTCCTTCCACCTGTAGCCGTAGCTCCTCCAGTCTTGCCAGTTCCCTCCCACCGTATGCCACTCGTAGTCTTTTCTAACCTTGTTCGTATCCTTGTCCCGCGCCTCCAGCACCCAGTACTCCCCGTAGCAGAACCACCCCGCACAATACTTCTTCCGCCACTGGGGCGAGACCTCCTCGTAGTTACTGAAATTCCCGGCTCCGCCCTGCGCGATCACCTCTTGCGCCTTTACGAAGTCCAGCTCCCCGTCGGCTCCGGTCATCCCGGCCAGGCCCATCCCCGCCGCCTGGGGCCTTACTTCCATCCCCTGCACGCTCACCGGGTCGTAACCCAGCCGGCTCAGCAGCTCCGCTTCGGCCTGGCGGGCTTCCAGGGCCTCCGCCGAGGCGTCCTCGGCCATGCACTCGTCTTCTCCCGCCTCGCCCAGCAAGCAGGCCCAGACGTGCGCCATCTCTTCCCGGTAGTCCTCGTCCTCGGCCAGCCGCTCCACCGTACCGTGGAAGCTCTCGCTCAACTCGGCCACCTCTTCCGCGCTCACCGCCTCCCCGGTGTAGCCGTCGTAGAACCTTCCCTCCCGGTCGGCCAGGTAGTACCGCCCCGGATCGCCGAAGCCCACCAGCCGCGCCACCTGCGCCTCGCCACCCAGCGCATCCACTACAGCGAGCAGGTGCTCCAGCGTGTCGGTACCCGTATCCGCGAACAGGGTGGGGGAGTAGAGGGTGCTCGCCCCCGTAGTCACCAGGTAGTGTCCTTCCCCCGCGCTTACCGCCGCCCTTGCGGCTTTCCAGAAGCCGCCGTGGGCCTCGGGACCTAATACGGTCAGATACACCAGCGGGTAACCGTCCACGTCCTCCACCAAGAGCGAGGCCGCGTCCTGATCCCCCACCTCCTGCAGGCTCACCTCGCGGCCCAGCCCGAAGCGTAGGGTCAGCGCCTGCGCCGCCACCACCGGCACCGGCTCCGCTACCGCCCGCGGGTCGTCCCGCCCCGCCGAAGGCTCACCGCTGCACCCGGCGAGCAGCCCCAGGGCCAGAATCCAAGAGAGAGAGAACTCCAATGACCTTTTTCATAACCTCCTCCAATCCAAAGCCTGGCGTTATGACGAGGAAGGGACGGTAGCGGATAGTGTAATGAGTATAGCATACTATCTCTCCCTTAGTTGTTCGAAGTGACCCGCCGACTTGGGCACCGGCATGCGGGTAGGGGCGCCTGACCGTAGTGTCCAGTCGGCCTGCGTATGAGTGGGTTGGAAAAACCAAAACCCCGGCCGCGGCCGGGGCGAGTTGGCGAATCGTGGTTGCTAGAGCCGGCCGGGGCCTTCGTCGCCGTAGCGGATGAAGGCGGGGATCTCCAGGTCGTTGGGGTCGAAGGCGCCGCTCGAGCCCTCGGCGCTCGCGGGCATCACCGTGGCCTCGGAAAAGCCCGAGGCGATCAGCACGATGCGCATCTCGTCGGCGGCACGGTCGTCGTAGGTGATGCCGTAGAGGACGTCCACGTCCTCGATGCCGGTGGCGTCGCGGACGCGCTCGGCCACCTCGATGGCCTCGGCCAGGGTGAGCTCTTCCGAGCCCACGACGTTGAGCAGGACGTTGCGCGCGCCCTCGATGGTGCGGTCGAGCAGGGGGGAGTTGATCGCGGTCTGGGCGGCTTCCTGGACGCGGTTCTCGCCGCGGCCGGCACCGATGCCCATGAGGACCTGGCCGGCGCCGTTGAGCATGTTGCGCAGGTCGGCGAAGTCGACGTTGATCTCACCCGGGGCGTTGATCACGTCGGAGATGCCCTTGACCCCGTGGTAGAGCACCCGGTCGGCCATCAGGAAGGCCTCGCGCAGGGCGATCTTCTTGCTGTCGGCGGCGGCCAGCAGGCGGTCGTTGTTGACCACGACCATGGCGTCCACGCGCTCACGCAGCCGCTTGATGCCCTCCTCGGCGACGCGGCGGCGCTTGGGTCCCTCGAAGTGGAAGGGGCGGGTGACGACGCCGAGGGTGAGCGCCCCGATCTCGCGCGCGATCTCCGCCACCACCGGAGCGCTGCCGGTGCCGGTGCCGCCCCCCATGCCGGCGGTGATGAAGACCAGGTCGGCCCCGTCGAGCTGTTCGGCGATGAGGTCGCGCGTCTCCAGCGCCGCCTTCTCGCCGATCTCGGGGTTGGCCCCGGCCCCCAGGCCGCGCGTCAGCTTCTCGCCCATCTGGATGCGGATGTCCGCGAGCGAGCGCGCCAGCACCTGCGCGTCCGTGTTTCCGGCGATGAACTCGACGCCGTGCAGCCCGGACTCGATCATCCGGTTCACGGCGTTGTTGCCGGCCCCTCCCAAACCAATGACTTTGATCGTTGCACCCTGCATGCCGCCTCCTAGAAGAAGTTTTCGAAGATCCCCTTGATTTTTTCCCAGATGCCCGCGTCCTTGCCCTCGCGCTCGCGTTCGCTGCGCGCGGGTTCGCGGCGGGTCCGCCGTGCCGGTACGCTGGCCGGTTCGCTCTTGCTGCCGAAGTGCACCAGCCCCACCGCGGTGGCGTGGGCGGGCGAGGCGACCACGTCGGCCAGGCCCGAAAGCCCTTCGGGGCGGCCCAGGCGTACGGGCAGGTGGAACTCCTGGTAGGCGAGCTCCTCGACCCCGCGCAAGAGCGCCGAGCCGCCCGTGAGCACGACCTTGTGCACGGTCAGCTCGAGCGGACCCAGCTGCTCGTCCACCGCACCCCGGGCGAGCAGCAGGATCTCGCGTACCCGCGGCCGGATGTAGTGGGCCAGCTCGGGCGCGGGCACGTCGCGCACGTGGTTGCCGTCCTGGTTGATCTCGAGCATCAGGTCGGGGTCGGCCATCTCGACGAGCGCCGCCCCGTACTTTTTCTTGATGCGCTCCGCTTCCTCGAGCGGGATCTTGAGCAGCTGGGCGATGTCGCCGGTCACCTGCTCGCCCCCCAGGGGGATGACCGAGGAATGCGCCAGCTGGCCGTTCTGGAAGACGGCGACGTCGGTGGTGCTGCCGCCGATGTCGACGAGCATGACCGTGGACTCGTGGTCTTCGGGGGTGAGCACCGCGAGGCCGGAGGCGTAGGACTGGAGCACCAGCCCCTCGATCTCGAGCCCCGCCGCCTCGACGGCGCGGCGCAGGTTGGTGAGCGGTCCGGTGGCGGCGGCCACCAGGTGCACGTCCACCTCGAGCCGCACCCCGGCCATGCCGAGCGGGTCCTTGATGCCTTCCTGGCCGTCCACGCGGTACTCCAGCGGCAGCGCGTGGATCAGTTCGTAGTCGCCGTCGAAGGGGTAGGCCTTGGCCTGCTCGACGGCGCGCTCCACGTCGGCGGGGCCGATGCTGTGGCCGCGGCGGATGGCCGCCAGCCCGTGGCTGGTCACGCTCTTGATATGGGGGCCGGCGATGCCCACGAAGACGCGCTCCACCGGCACGCCGGCCACGCGTTCGGCCAGCTTGACGCTGGCGCGGATGGCCTCGGTGGTCTTGTCGAGGTTGACCACTGCGCCGCGCTTCATACCCTGCGAGGGGACGGTGCCCTCGCCGATGATGTCGAGGATTCCGTCCTCGCTCTGTTCCCCTATAACGGTGCAGACCTTGGTGGTCCCTACGTCCAACCCAACGATAATGCGATCGCTCATCGGCGGATGCTCACCCCCCAGGAATAAATGGCTACGTCGTTACCCCGTATCATGTTCACACGCGGCAGCCAGACCCGCAGGTTTTCCAGGTTGCGGATCCAAAGATGCCTTCCTTCCCAGTCTACGGTAAAACCCGCGGGGTTGTAGGCGATGCGCTCGGCCGTGGGCAGGAGCGAGGCGATCTGCAGCGCCTCGAGGGTGCGGTCGTTTCCGAAACCCTCGATCAGCGGGCCGGTGGGTTCGGCGCCGGGCAGCCGGGTGCCGTCGGCCGCGAGACCGACGGAGCCTTCCGGGGTCGCCAGCGTGGCCACCGGTACGCGTTCGCGCACCACGATCCGTACCGCACCCACGCGCGGCCGCTCCAGCCGCGCCTCGAGCACCCAGGGGTCGTTCCGCAGGGCTTCGAGCCTGCCCGAGGTCGCCCAGAGCCAGGGATCGCCGGGGTAGAGGTCGGCGACCTCGAGCACCCGGGCGCGCTCGAGGTGGGCGATGCCGACCACCTCGATCCGCTCGATGGGCCAGGCGACCAGGCTGGCCACGTAGAGCGTGGCGCCGAGCAGCAAGGCGAGCACCAACCGGCTCACGGCAGCTCCCCCCATACCTCCCACTCTAACTCGAGCCCCAGCTCTTCCTGGATGCGTTTGACCAGCTTCCAGACGTCCGCGGCACGGGCCCCGCCGGTGTTGACGACGAAGTTGCCGTGCTCGTGGCTGACCATGGCCCCGCCCACGCGCAGCCCCTTGAACCCGGCCGCGTCGATGAGGCGGCCGGCGGCGTCGCCGGGCGGGTTCTTGAAGGCGCAGCCGGCGCTCTTGCGCTTGGGCTGGCCCTTGCGCGCCGCGTCCACCTCGGCCATGCGGGCCTCGATGGCCGCCGCCGGCGCGGGGGTGAGCCGCAGCCGCACCCGGGTCACGATCGCCCCTTGGGGCAGGCGGCTCGTGCGGTAGCCGAAGCCCAGCTCGCCGGGGTCGAGGACGCGGAAGGCGCCGTCGTGGAAGAGCTCGACGGCCTCGAGTACGTCGGCCATTTCGCCGAAGCGGGTGCCGGCGTTCATGCGCACCGCGCCGCCGATGCTCGCGGGGATGCCCAGGAGCGGCTCGAGACCCGAGAGGCCGAGCCGGGCCGCTTCCTGCACGAGGCCGGGCAGCAGCACCCCGGCGCCGATCCAGGGCGTGAGGTGGTCCGTCGCGCCCGCCCGCGGCCGCCCCAGCGTGCCGCGGGCGAAGACGCCGCCCAGGCGGATCACCCGCTCGGGCACGCCGCCGTCGGCGACGAGCAGGTTGGAGCCGTTGCCCAGCACGCGGTAGGGAGCGGCCGTGGCCTCCACCAGGTCCGCGGGCGTCTCCACCGTCCAGACCTCGGCCGGACCGCCCACGGCCAGGGTGGTGAACTCGGCCAGGTTGCGCCGTTCGATCTTCACCGCGCGCCCTCCACGAGCTCGCGCCCCAGCTTCCAGACGTCGCCGGCGCCCATGGTGAGGATCAGGTCGCCCGCCTCGGCGCTCGCCGCCAGCGTGCGCCGCACCTCGTCCCAGCCGGCGAAGCGGGCGCGTTCGTGCCCCAGCTCGCGCAGCCGGTCGGCGATCAGCGCCCCGCTCACCCCGGGGATGGGCTCCTCGCTGGCGGCGTAGACGTCCAGGACCCAGACCTCGTCGGCGCCCCGCAGCGCCTCGGCGAAGCGGGCCCACATCTGCTGGGTGCGCAGGTAGCGGTGGGGCTGGAAGACGACCCGCACCCGCCTCCCGGTGGCCCGGGCCGCCTCCAGGGTGGCCCGTACCTCGGTGGGGTGGTGGGCGTAGTCGTCCACGACCCAGGCCCCGCGCAGGTGGCCGGTGGTCTGGAAGCGGCGGGCCGCGCCCTTGTAGCCGGCCAGGGCGCGCGCCGCCAGGGCGGGGTCCAGCCTCTCCAGGTGGGCCGCGGCCAGCGCGGCGACGGCGTTCTCGACGTTGTGGCGGCCGGGGACGGCGAGCTCCACCTCGGCGAGCGGGTCGCCGTCGTGGGTCAGCACGAAGCGGCTGCCGCCCGCCTCGAGCCGCAGGTCTGCGGCGCGGTAGCGGCCGCGCTCGAAGCCGTAGCCGACGCGCTCGAGCCCCTGCGTGAGCGCTTCCAGCTCGTCCCAGTCGGCGTTGTAGAGCACGCGGCCGGCGCGTTCGGCGAAGGAGCGGGCCGCCGCCCGCAGGCTGGCGTAGTCGGCGTGGTAGGTCTGGCGCGCGGCGCCCGCGGCCACGTGGTCGTCTTCCAGGTTGGTGAGCACGGCCAGGTCCACGGCCACTTCGGCGAAGAGGGGGTCGGACTCGTCCACCTCGGCGATGCGGTGCCGGCCCGCGCCCCAGCGGGCGTTGCCGCCCAGGCTGGGCACGGCCGCGCCGACGAGCACCACCGGGTCGGTGCCCAGTTCGGTGAAGACGTGGGCGATCATCGAGGTCGTCGTCGTCTTGCCGTGGGTGCCGCTGACGCCGATCGAGCGGCCGCGCTCGAGGATGCCGGCGAGCACCTGCATGCGCGCCATCACCGGCACGCCGGCACGGGCCGCGGCCAGGCGCTCGGGGTGGTTCGCGGGCACCGCGTTCGAGGCCACCAGCACGTCCACACCTTCGAGGTGGGCGGGGTCGTGACCGGTGCGTACCTCGACACCCAGCTCGCCCAGGCGCCGCGCCAGCTCCGAGGGGTGGGCGTCGCAGCCCGAGACCTTCCAGCCCTCGCGGTGCAGCACGTAGGCTAGGGCGCTGATGCCCACGCCGCCGATGCCCATGAAGTGCACGTGCTTCATTCGGCCACCTCCAAGAGCAGGTGCGCCAGGCGCTCGGTGGCGCCGGCGGGGGAGAGCTCGGCGAGGTGCTCGCGCAGCCGGGCGCGCAGCTCGGCGTCTTCGAGCAGGCGCTCGAGCTGTGCGGCGAGTTCGCCCGGCTTCTCCTGATCGGCCGCCAGCGCCGCTTCGCGGGTGGCGTAGAAGCGGGCGTTGCGTTCCTGGGCGCCGCCGTCGACGCCCGCGGGCAGGGGTACGGCCAGCAGCGGCACGCCGTGGTAGGCGGCCTCGGCCAGCGTCGTCGCCCCCGCGCGGGTCACGGCCGCGTCGGCGGCCGACCAGGCGAGGATCGCGTCCACGAAGGCCTCGGTCCGGTAGTCCGCGAGGCCCCGCACCCGTTCGCGGGCCGCCTCGAGGCCGCGCTCCCCCGTCTGGTGCAGCACCTGCCAGCGCCCCAGGTAGCGCTCGAGCAGCTCCGGCAGGGCGCGGTTGAGCGCCAGCGAGCCCTGGCTGCCGCCCATGACGAGCAGCAGGGGCCGTTCGGGGTCGAAACCCAACGCCTCCTTGGCCGCGCGCGCCTCGCGGCGCTCCTCGCGTACCGGCATGCCCGTAACCAGGGCCTTGAAGGCGAGCTTGCGGGGCAGGCTCACGTCCATGGCCAGGGCGATGCGGCGGGCGCGGGGGGCGAGCCAGCGGTTGGCCAGCCCCAGGGTGGCGTTTTGTTCCAGCAGCACCACCGGCACCCCGGCGTTCTCGGCGGCGAAGGCGAAGGGGAAGCCCGCGAAGCCTCCGGTGCTGAGCACGACCCGCGGGCGCAGGCGGCGCAGTAGGGCGCGGGCGGCCATGAGGCCGCGCACCGCCTTCCAGGCCTCGCGCGGCTGCAGGGTGCTGCGGTTGTACTTCCCGGCCGGCAGCGCATGGAAGGGCATGCCCGCCTCGGGCACGATCCGGGTCTCCATCCCCCCCTCGGCGCCCACGTAGCTCACCTCGTGGCCCAGCTCGATGAGGCGCAACGCCACGGCCAGGGCGGGGAAGATGTGGCCGCCGCTGCCGCCGCCGGTGACCACGACCTTCATGCGCGCACCTCCGGCAGATCGATGCGCCGCGCGCTCGCGTGCAGCACCCCGAAGGCCAGGCCCGCCGCCAGCAGGCCGCTGCCGCCGGCGCTGACCATGGGCATGGAGATGCCGGTGACCGGCACGATGGCCATCGTCACCGCGACGTTCATCAGCGCCTGACCCGTCAGGTAGCCCGTAAGCCCCAGCGCCATCACGCTCAGGGCGCCGGTGCTGCGGGTGGCGATCTGCATGCCGCGCGCGAAGACGAGGCCGTAGGCGAGGAGCAGCATCCCCGCGCCGATCCAGCCCCCCGCATAGGTGATGACGGCGAAGATCATGTCGTTCTGGCGCTCGGGCAGGTTGGTGGGCAACTCGGCGCTGGGGCCGTGCCCCAGGGGTCCGGCGGCGCGCAGGACGAGGCGCGCCCGCTCGGGCTGGTAGATGGCGTTCCGGATGCGCTCGGCGCGGTCGGGCTCCCAGCGCTCGAGCAGCGTCGGGTCCAGGTTCATGACCCGCCAGGCGTCGACCCGGTCGGTGATGTACTCGAACTTGTTCAGGAAGACGCCGTGGATGCTGGCCACGATCAGCGTCACCAGCAGGCCGATGGCGATCAGCCGGCGGAAGGGCACGCCGATGATGATCAGGATGAAGGCCGCCAGGAAGAGCAGGAAGAGCGCCGTGCCCAGGTCGGGCTCGACCGCGACCAGGCCGGCGGCCAGGCCGATGGCCACCACCGGGCCGATGATCGGGTAGTCGGTACCGCGGCGGCTGAAGAACGAGGCCAGGTAGGCCACCAGCGCGATCTTCATGAACTCGGAGGGCTGCAGCGAGAAGGCCCCCAGCTGGAACCAGCGGCGCACCTCTTCCTGGCCCGCGGGGCCGCGGCCCACGACGAGCACGGCCACCAGGGCGACGAGGCCGAGCGCGTAGAGCCAGCGCGCCTGGGCGATGATCCAGCGCGGGGGCACCAGCGCCGCCGCCAGGGTGCCCGCGAAGGCGACGCCCAGGGTGAGCAGGTGGCGCTCCATCAGCGCGGGGGCGCCGGCGGCGATGCCGAGCACCGAGAACCCCATGAGCAGGAGCTGGGCGAGGATCAGGATGCGGTCCACGCCTCACCCCCCACCCGCACGAGCGCCTCGCGGAAGGCGCGGCTGCGGTGCTTGTAGTCCTCGAACTGGTCGAAGGAGGCGGCCAGCGGGGCGAGCAGCACGCTCGCCACCCCGCCCGCGGCCAGGGCGGCCTCGAGCGCCCGTTCGAGCGCGCGCGGCCCCTCGGGTTCCTCGATCACCACGGTGCGCGCGTACGGCGTGAAGGCGCGCGCGAAGCGGGGGCCGTCGCGGCCGATGGCCAGCACCAGCGCCACGCGCTCGCGCACGACGGGCTCGAGCGCACCCAGGTCGGCCCCCTTGTCCTCGCCGCCCACGATCCAGGCCACCGGCGCCGGCGCCGCCTGCAAGGCGGCTTGCACCGCCTCGGTGCGGGTGGCGATCGAGTCGTCGATCACGACGACGTCGCCCACCCGGCCTACGGTTTCGAAACGCCCGGGGACGGCCGGCAGCTCCAGCGCCCGTGCTTCGAGGGCGCCGGGGTCGGCCGCGCGCCCCAGCGACCCGGCCAAGGCGGCGGCGGCCAGCGCGGCGGCGCGGGCGTTGGTCGCGCGCGGCTCGGTGGCGGGCTCGAAGGGCACGAGGCGCGCCGGAGAGCCCTCGGCGGCGGCGCGTACGCGCGGGTCGGCGGCGTTGTAGACGATCGCGTCCTCCGGCGTCAGGTTGGCGAGCAGGCGCAGCTTGGCGGCGTGGTAGCGTTCCAGGCTGCCGTGACGGTCGAGGTGGTCGGTGCCCAGGTTCAGCAGCACGGCCACCCGCGGCCGGAAGGCGCGGACGCGTTCGAGCTGGAAGCTGGAGAGCTCCACCACCGCCGCCTCGAGCCCGGGGCGGTCGGCCACCTCGACCAGGGGCGGGTCGATGTTGCCCGCTGCCGCCGCGGCGACGCCCAGCTCCTCGAGCAGCCGCGCGGTGAAGACCGTCGTCGTCGTCTTGCCGGCCGTGCCGGTCACGCCCACCAGGGGCAGGCCGGTCTCCCGCCAGGCCAGCTCCACCTCGCCGATCACCTCGGCCCCGGCGCGCTCGAGCGCGACCAGCGCGGGGTGGTCGATGGGTACGCCGGGGGCGGCGATCACGGTCCGGAAGCGGCCCGGCTCGGGGTCGCAGGCGGCGAACCCCAGCGCCCGCGCCGCAGCGAGGTCCGCGGGGCGGGGCCGGTCGTCGTGGAAGCAGGCGGCGCGGCCCCGGCGCGCGAGAAAGCGCAGCACGCCCAGACCGCTGCGCCCCAGGCCGTAGACGAGCGTCACCCGCCACCTCCCCACAGCTGCACCGCCAGCGCCGTGGCCACGGCGGTGACGACGACGAAGCGGAAGACCACCTTGGCCTCGCTCCAGCCCGAGAGCTCGAAGTGGTGGTGCAGCGGTGCCATCCGCAGCAGGCGGCGGCCGCTGCGGCGGAACCAGGCGACCTGCACGACGACCGAGAGCACCTCGAGCACCGGTACGATCGCCGCGAGCGGCAGGTACCAGGCCTTGCCCTCGAGGACGAACAGCCCCGCCACCAGCGCGCCCAGCAGCTGGCTCCCGGCGTCGCCCATGAAGATGCGGGCCTTGGGGGCGTTGTGCCAGAGGAAGCCGAGCAGCGCCCCGACGAAGACCTGCGCCAGCGGCAGGTTCAGGAAGGGCAGCAGGATTACCGCGGTCACCCCCGCGGCCAGGCCGTCGAGGCCGTCGGTGAAGTTGAAGGCGTTGGCCGCCCCCACGACCGCGACGACGATCAGCACGAAGTCCAGCCCGGTCCAGGGGGTGTAGCTCACGACGCGGAGGGCGTAGCCGGCGAAGACGAGCGCCATGAGCAGCTGCAGCGCCAGCTTTTCCCGCGCCTTCAGCGGGCGGCCGTAGAGCCCGCCCAGGTCGTCGGCGAGGCCCAGCAGCCCGTAGCCGGCCGCCAGCAGAAACACCGGCGCGAGCGGGTCCGCGCCCGCGAGCAGGTAGAGGGCGCCCGCGGCCAGGGTGAAGGCGACGCCGCCCATGCTCGGGGTACCGGCCTTGGCCAGGTGGCTTTCGGGGCCGTCGGAGCGCACCGTCTTGCCTACGCCGAAGCTGCGCATCAGCGCCGCCTGCAGCCCCACCAGGAACCAGCTCAGCAAGGCGGCGGCCGCTACCATGCTTCCTCCAGTTCCAGGGTCAGGTGGACCGGCTCCCCCTCCGGCGTCAGCAGCCACACGCCCGCGCGGCGGCTCGCCGCCAGGTCGCGAAACGCGCCGGCGTAGAAGCCGAGCTCGTAACCCTCGGGGTCGTAGCGGTGCACCCCGGCCGGGGTGAGCAGGTAGAGGTCGCCGGCGACGTCGGCGGCCGTCCAGTCCTCGGGCAGCTCGAGCTCCCGCTCGGCGGGCCAGAGGAGGGCGCGCCCCCGCCCCAGGGCCAGCACCCCGCGCCCCAGGGCGACCACCCGTTCGAAGTCGCCGTCGCGCAGGCGGTCCGGCCCGCGCCAGAGCCCCTCGTCGTTCACCCAGAAGGTTCCCTGGGCGGTGCGCACCGCGTCGCGGGCGGGAAAGGCGCGCCAGCCCGACTCGGGGGTGTAGAGGCCGTCTTCGAGCAGCACGACCGGCTCGGGGCGGGCGCGGATCGTCCGCGCGCGCGCCGGCAGGTCGTAGCTCGCCGCCAGCTCGCCGCCCTGGTAGCGTTGCCAGACGTAGGGGTAGAGCACCTCGAGCCCCCCTTCGCCGGCGTCGACGTCCAGCGGCGGCGCCGGAAGCGGGAAGCTCCCTCCCGCGGTCTCGACCCAGCGGCCCTGCACCACGCCGCCGGGGAAGACGAGGGCGGCGCTTTCGCCGCGCTGCGCCGTCTGCGGAGCGCAGCCCGCGAGCGCGGCGAGCAAGAACAGGGCGGCCAGGCTACGCACCGACGACCTCCAGCAGCCGTTCCAGGGCCAGCGCCCGCGAGCCCTTGACGAGCACGCTCGACAGCCCGCGCGCCCACCCGGGCAGCAGGTCGAGGGCCTCCTCGACGTTCGTCACGGCCGTCGCGCCGGGCCTTCCCGCCGCCATCGCCGCGGCGAACTCGCCGACGAAGAGGGCGCGGTCCGCGGCGGCCATGACGCGTTCGGCCGCCTCCAGGTGCCAGCGCTCGGCCTCGGACCCGAGCTCGCGCATCGTGCCCAGCACCACGCCCCGGGGCCCCGGGCAGCGGGCCAGCACCTCGAGCGCCGCCTCCAGCGCCCTGGGGCTGGCGTTGTAGCTGTCGTTGAGCCAGAGCGTCGAGCCGACGCGCAGGGGCTCGAGCCGTCCGGGGGTGGGTTTCAGGGTTTCCAGGCGTTCGGCCGCTTCGATGACGTCCCGGCCCAAGAGCTCTGCGGTCGCCAGCGCCGCCAGCGCGGCCAGCGCCGCCCCCCGACCCAGGACGCCGAGCCGCAGCGTCCTTCCGGCGTAGCGGAAGCGCGTGCCGGTGCAGCCGAGCTCCAGAGCTTCGCCGGCGAAGTCGGCTGCGCGGTCGAAGCCGAAGGTGCGGGTGCCTTCGGGGAGCTCCCAGCGGCGCAGCTCCACGTGGGCCAGCCGCAGGGGGCTGGCTTCGAGCAGCTTCAGCTTTTCCCGCGCCACGTTCTCGAGGCGGCCCAGGCCCTCCAGGTGCACCGGGGCCACCGCGGTCAGGACGCCCAGGTCGGGCGCGGTCAGCTCGAGCAGCTCGTCCATCTCGCCGGGACGGTCGATGCCGAGCTCGACCACCGCGCCCGGACGGTCGGGTTCCAGGTGCCAGAAGAAGCGCGCCAGCGCCGGCGGGGTGTTGAGGTTGCCCTCGGTCGCGGGCCAGTCCAGGGCCCGGGCCAGCGCCTCCTTGGTCGAGGTCTTGCCCACGGATCCGCTGACGCCCGCCACCACGCCCGGAAAGCCGCTGCGCAGCCAGCGCCCCAGCCGCAGCAGGGCGCGGTAGGGGTCGTCGACCTGTAGGCCCCGGTCCCGCGCCCGCGGCCCGATCACCAGCGCGGCGCCGCGGGCCAGCGCGTCCTCCGCATAGGTTTCGCCGTGGGCGCGCGCGCCCGGAAGCGCCACGAAGGCCGCGCCCGGCTCCACCGCGCGCGAGTCCCACACCAGGTCGCGGGCGGGCCGGGCCTCACGGCCGAGGCGGCCGCCGAGCACCCGCGCCAGCAGCGCCGGCGAGACCTCTCTGGTCTGCGTCATTTGCACATCATACACAACTTACTCACCACTACCCAGTCTAACCGAAGCGGGCGCTACCCCCCAATAGGCGAGGGCGCGCGCGGCGATCTCGCGGAAGATGGGCGCGGCCACCTTGGAGCCGAAGATGGAGGTCTGCGGGCGGTAGAGCACCACCAGCACGGTGACCCGGGGCTGCCCGGCGGGCACGAAGCCGGCGTAGAGGGCGGCGTAGGTTTCCGAGTCTTCGTAACCGCGGCCGGTGGAGATCTGGGCCGTGCCCGTCTTGCCGCCCAGGTCGTAGCCGCGCAGGCGCGCCCGGGGAGCGTTGAACTCGCTCAGCACCGCGCGCAGCTCGCGGGCGACCTCGGGACGGAAGACCCGCTCGGTCCGCGGCCCGCCCACCGGCTCCACCAGCGCCGGGGGGACGTAGACGCCGTCGTTGGCCAGGGTGTTGAAGGCCGCGGCCAGGTGCAGCGGCGTCACCGAGAGCCCCTGGCCGAACGAGAGGTTGGCCAGCTCCACCTCGCCCACCTGCTCGGGGGGGCGGTAGAGCGGGGCCCAGACGCGGAATCCCGGCAGCAGGTCGGCGTCGTAGAGGTGCAGCTTCCGGTGGTAGCCGGTCAGGGTGCGCGCGTCGAGGCGCTCGGCGAAGGTACTCATCCCCACGTTCGAGGAGTAGGCGAGGACCTGGGCCAGGCTGAGCCGGGGCGGGTGGCGGACGACGTCGCGGATCGTGCGGTCGGCCACCTTGCGCCGCATCGGCGCGTCGACGACGTCGTCCATGCGCGCGGCGCCCGCCTGCAGCAGGGTGGCCGCGGTGAGCGCCTTCATCGTCGAGCCCGGTTCGATCAGCCGTTCGAAGGCGTAGTTGGTGAGCCGCGGGTCGTCGCCCGGGGCCCCGCGGGGCGCCCCGGGGTCGAAGGCGGGGGCGTTGGCCACGGCCAGCAGGCGGCCGCTCTTCGTTTCCATGACGATCGCCGTTCCCCACTCGGCCCCGCTGGCTTCGACGCCTTTCCAGAGCGCCTCCTCGGCGAAGGTCTGCAACGCCGGATCGATCGTCAGGTAGACGTCCCCCGCGCGGCTGAGCCGGCCTTCCATGGCGCGTTCCGCGCCGGCCTGACCGGCCTCGAGCTCGCCCGCGGTGTTGATGCGGCCACTCTCGGGATCGCGCTTGCCCTTGACGTAGCCCACGACCTGGCCGGCGAGCGAGCCCATGGGGTAGACGCGGTCGCCGTTTTGCAGGCTGAGGGCGAGCGGGGTGCCGTCGGCCGCGTAGATCGCGCCGCGGGGCGGCACCACCGGCTGCGGACGTGCGGGCTCGGGCCAGCCGCTGCTGGGCAGCGGCGCCGTGCGCAGGATGCTCGCCAGGCCCATGGAGAGCAGCGCCGCCCAGGCGGCGAGCAGGAAGGTCAGCGCCCATACGCGCTGGACGCTGGCGGCGTTCACTCCGCCCACCGCCCCTCGCTCATCGGCACCATGCCCTGGGACTCGGCCCAGCGCGCCACCGCCCGGTTGGAGAGGCGCGCTTGGTAGTCGCGCAGCAGGGCCGCGCGGTCACGCTCGAGCTGCGCGTAGCGGTTGCGGTAGTCCTGCAGCTGCATCCGCTCCTTCTGCGCCATCAGGCCCAAACCGCTGACGAGCAGCAGCACCACCAGGTAGAGGTAGCCCCAACGCAGTGCGACCCGGTTCATATCCGCTCACCTGCCCTCAACTTCGCGCTCCGGGCGCGGGGGTTGCGCGCGGCCTCCTGGGGACCGGGCACGAGCGGCCTCTTCGTCAGCACCCGGAAGCGCGGATCACCCTTGAGGAAGTGCTTGACGATGCGGTCCTCCATCGAGTGGAAGCTGATCACGACGAGGCGGCCGCCGGGCGCGAGCACCCGGCCCGCCGCCTGCAGCAGCGCCTCGAGCGCCCCCAGTTCGTCGTTGACGTAGATCCTGAGCGCCTGGAAGGTCTTGCGCGCGGGGTGGCCGGCCTTGCGGAAGCCGACGGCCCGGCGCACGACCTCGGCGAGCTGTGTCGTTGTCGTGATGGGCGCCTGACGCCGCGCCTCCACGATGGCGCGGGCGATGCGGCGGCTGGCGCGCTCCTCGCCGTAGCGCCAGATCAGCTCGGCGAGCTCCTCCTCGCCGAGGGTGTTGACCACCTCGGCGGCCGTGGGCCCCTCGCGTCCCATGCGCATGTCGAGCGGGCCCTCGCGCTGGTAACTGAAACCGCGTTCGGGATCGTCGAAGTGGTAGCTGGACACCCCCAGGTCGGCGAGGATGCCCTGCACGGACGGCACGCCTAGGGCATCGAGCACGGCTTCCAGGTCGCGGAAGTTCGACCGCACGAACCGGATGGCAACTCCCCCGAGCCGTTCCGCGCGTTCGTGGGCATCCGGATCCTGGTCGATGGCCACCACCTGGCCGCCGCGCTCGACGATCCCCCGGGTGTGACCGCCCCCACCGAAGGTGGCGTCGACGTACACCCCTTCGGGTTGGACGTTCAGGAGGTCGAGCGATTCGTGCAAGAGCACGGGTTCATGGGTCGTTTCGGTCAACGTCATCACCGTCAAATCACGATGTCCCTCAGCGATTCGGGAACGAATGGGGTCTCCCGGGTCTTTTCGAGGTGCTCGAAGAAGCGGCCCTCGTCCCAGATCTCAATACGGTCCATCACGCCGGTGACCACGGCGCGGTCGGTCAACCCGGCGAAACGGCGCAGCGTCGGGGGAATGAGCACCCGCCCCTGACCGTCCAGCTTGGTCTTCTGGGCGGGGGCGTAATAGAAGCGCACGAAGTTCCGGGTGGCGGGGTCGGTGAGGGGCAGCCCCTCGAGCCGCTCCTCCAGCTTGGCCCAGTCGGCGAGGGTGATCACGTCGATGCCGCCCTCGAAGCCGCGGGTGAGCACCAGCCCGTCCCGCAGGTACTCGCGGAAGGGCACGGGGATGACCACGCGGCCCTTGCCGTCGAGGCTGACTGGGTGTTCACCGCTGGGAATCCGCTTCGACATCCCGACCCTTTCCAGTGAGCCTGCGGGCGGGTTGTACCGAGCTTGATACCGCTTCCGATAAGCTCGCCGCTAGGCTACTGAGGCCTAGTTTACCACGGAGTACCCCTAAAATGCCACGATTTACCACAAATCACCACGAATACCCACTTGTGCACAGCACGGGATGGCGGCAGCGCCGTCCCCCACGGAAAAATCACGGTTCCCGGGGGTTTGTCCACAGGCTTGTCCACAGGCCGTCCACAGCGTCCACAGAAAACCCCCGGCGGAGCCGGGGGGCGGGAAGGGATGTAAGCCGGGTTCTGTCGTGCACGGTCATCTATCTGGGACCGGCGTCGCCGCCGGCCTCGAGCGGCCAACCCGCAGGTGCTGACGGGCCGGGCGAGCCCTTCCTGCCTAACTGGCCTTGCACCGGGTGGGGTTTACCGAGCCGCCCCGGTCTCCCGGGGCGCTGGTGGGCTCTTACCCCACCGTTTCACCCTTGCCTCCATGACCTCCACGAGGGGAGCGGATCGGCGGTCTGCTTTCTGTGGCACTTTCCGTCGCCTTGCGGCGCCCAGGCGTTACCTGGCACCCTGCCCTCCGGTGCCCGGACTTTCCTCACCCCCGAAGGGGCGCGACCGTGCTCCCTTCCCGCTCCTCATTTTAGCGTTTTTTCCGGGTCGCGTCACCCGCGGGCGTAGGCTAAAGGGTATGAACGGATTGATTGCTGCGGCCGTTTGGGGCGGTCTGGGCGGCTGGCTGGCCTGGAGGGTGCACCTGCCCGGCGGGGCGGTGGTGGGGGCGATGCTGGCGACGGCGCTGTTCAACTTCACCCAGCCGGTGCGGGCCGTCATGCCCGTCGGGCTCGAGGTGCTCGTTCAGATCGCGGTGGGCGTGATGATCGGGCTGAGCGCCGACCGCTCGCTGCTGCCGATGCTGCGGACGGTGCTGCCGCTCGCGCTGATGGGAGCCCTGGGCTTTCTGGTCTTCGGGTTTTCGCTGGCCGCCCTGGCGGTCCGGATGGGATGGCTGGACGCCGCGACCGCGCTCTTCGGCTTCACCCCCGGCGGGATCAGCGTGATGAGCCTGGTGGCCGCCGAGGAGGGAGGCCAGGGCGCGGTCGTGGCCACCATGCACTTCGTGCGGGTGGTCACGATCCTGCTCGCCGCGCCGCTGATCGTGCGCCTGTGGCTTCACCTCAGGGCCGGGGGTTGAGCAGGCCGCGCGCGGTGAGCCAGGGCCGCGCGTAGAACAGCGTCAGTGCGGTCGAGGCGTCCTCGATGCCGCCGCCGTCGAGCAGTTCGTAGACCTCGCAGAGGGGAAGCTCCAGGGGCTCGATGAGCTCGCCCCCCTCCAGCTCGGGGTCGGCGACCACGCGCGCGTCCAGCGCCAGGAAGGGGTGGAAGACGGCCGCGTTGAACGAGGGCTGGGGGTAGAAGGCCGGGAAGCGCACGAGCTCGCCGACCTCGGCGCCGAGTTCTTCCTTCAGTTCGCGGCGGACCGCCGCTTCCAGCGACTCGTCCGGGTCCACCTTGCCCGCGGGCACCTCGACCAGGCGCCTGCGCGTGGGGTGGCGGTACTGACGGATGAGCAGCGCGGTGCCGCGGGGGGTCAGCGGCAGCGCGAAGACGACCCGGATGGGCCGCGGCTGGTAGTAGTAGTCGAGCAGCGCTCCGGTGTGGGTGCGCAGCCGCTCGTGCACGATCCGCACCGGGTCTTCGGACAGCGTGCGGGTCTCCAGGATCTCCCAAGGTGTCTCGTCCATGACCGCCCCCGTACCCCCAGTCTACGAAAAGCGCGGGCGGCCGCAGCCGCCCGCCGCCAAAGCCGCGCGGTTACTTTTGCGCGAGCAGGTCGCGGATCTCGCTGAGCAGCTTTTCCTCCGCCGAGGGCTCTGGCGGGGCCGGCGGGGCCTCCTCTTCCTTTTTCTTCATTCGGTTCACGGCCTTGACAACCAGGAAGATGGCGAAGGCGATGATCAGAAAGCCCACCACCTCGTTGACGAAGAGGCCCCAGGGCCAGACCACCGCGCCGGCCTCCTTGGCCGCGTCCACGGTGGCGTAGGGGCCGGGGGTGCCGCCGGCCTTGAGCACCACGAAGAGGTTGCTGAAGTCGGTGCCGCCCAGCAGGAGGCCGATCGGGGGCATGAGGACGTTGCTGACGAACGACTTGACCACCGCGCCGAAAGCGGCGCCGATGACGATGCCGATGGCCATGTCGAGCACGTTTCCGCGCATCACGAAATCTTTGAACTCCTTGATCACGGTTCCACCTCCGTACGCGCGTCCGCGCCCGCCTGGGGGCGCCGTATGCGAGAAATGCGACGCGTACCGTAACAGGATAAACGATACGCGTAAAACTGAAGTAAAAGCCGAAGAAAAAAGGCCCCACGGTCGGGGCCTTTCTTCGAGCGCGCCGGCTTACATGTGTTCGATCAGGGCCTGGCCGAACTCGCTGCACTTGAGCAGTTTGGCCTCGCGCCCTTCGGCGACCATGAGACGGTGGAAGTCGTAGGTGACGAGCCCCGCCTTGATGGTCTCGGACATGGCCTTGATGATCAGGTCCGCGGCCTCGTCCCAGCCCAGGTAGCGCAGCATCATCTCGCCCGAGAGGATGACCGAGCTGGGGTTGACCTTGTCCTGGCCCGCGTACTTGGGCGCGGTGCCGTGGGTGGCCTCGAAGATGGCCTTGCCGGTCTGGTAGTTGATGTTGGCGCCGGGGGCGATGCCGATGCCGCCCACCTCGGCCGCCAGGGCGTCGGAGAGGTAGTCGCCGTTGAGGTTGAGCGTGGCGATCACCGAGTACTCGGCGGGACGGGTGAGGATCTGCTGCAGCATGGCGTCGGCGATCACGTCCTTGATGACGATCTCGCGACCGGTGCGGGGGTTCTTCATCACGTGCCAGGGCCCGCCGTCGAGCGGCTGGGCGCCGAACTTTTCCCGCGCCACCTCGTAGCCCCAGTCGCGGAAGGCGCCCTCGGTGAACTTCATGATGTTGCCCTTGTGCACCAGGGTGACGCTGGGCAGATCCTGCTCGATGGCGTAGTTGATGGCCGCCTCGACGAGCCGCTTGGTGCCCTCGGCGCTCACCGGCTTGAGGCCCAGCCCCGCGGTGTCGGGGAAGCGGATCTTTCCGTAGGCTTCGGGGAACTCGGTCCTAAGCCACTCGAGGATCTTCTTGACGTCGTCGGAGCCCGCGGGCCACTCGATGCCGGCGTAGATGTCCTCGGTGTTCTCGCGGTAGATGATCATGTTGACCAGCTCGGGGTGCTTGACCGGGCTGGGTACGCCCTCGAAGTAGCGCACCGGGCGCACGCAGGCGTAGAGGTCGAGCTTCTGCCGCAGGGCCACGTTGATCGAGCGGATGCCGCCCCCGACCGGGGTGGTCAGGGGGCCCTTGATGGCCACCAGGTATTCGTCGATGGCGTCGAGGGTCTCCTGGGGCAGCCAGATGGGTTCGCCGTAGACCTCGTTGGCCTTTTCCCCGGCGAAGACCTCCATCCAGGCGATCTTTCGCTGGCCGCCGTAGGCCTTTTCGACCGCGGCGTCGAGCACCGGTTGCGAGGCGTTCCAGATGTCCGGACCGGTGCCGTCGCCCTCGATGAAGGCGATGATCGGCTGGTCGGGCACCTGGAGCTTGCCGTTCTTGATGGTGATCTTCTCGCCCCACTCCGGGACCTTGATGTGTTGATAAGCCATGCCATAACCTCCGCCTTTCAGGATAGCAAGCGCTAGCGGGACGCTGGGCCCGGTTCCTCGGCGATCTCGGCGAACCCCTTGGCGTTGTAGAGGAAGTGGGCCAGGATGCCCGGCACCAGGCTGCCGCTCAGCAGGTAGAGCCCCCCGAAGATCAACCCCGCCGCGAAGGCCCAGACGGCGTAGAGCCGCCCCGCGCGTCCCGGAGCGGGGTGGCCCAGCGCGAAGACGAGGGCCTGCAGCACCAGCGCGGCCGGGATCCCCAGCCCCCGGGCGAGCGCGTTCAGCAGCGCCCCGCGAAAGAAGAGCTCCTCGCCCAGGGCGCTGGCGAAGGCCAGCAGCATGGCGGCGTTGTGGCCCACCCCGGCCTCGCGGAGCACCCGCCCGAGGCTGCGCATCAAGCGGTCGAGCTCGCGGTAGGCGGCGGGGGCCACCCGTTCGGTGAGGCGTTCCAGCAGCAAGAGCGCCCCGTAGCCGGCGAGGAAGTAGAGGGTGTCGTGCCAGGGGCGGGGGCTGGGGAAGAAGACGTAGCCCGCCAGGCGCATCCACAGCGCCCCGATCAGCGCGAGCGCGAGCTCGAGCGTGAGAAGGAAGGTCAGGGGCGAGGCGTTCACCGCGCCGCATTCTACGGTGATTTCGCTCGGGCAGGCCCTGGGGTCGGTGGGGGCTGCGCCCAGTACTCCACCCGGCCGTCCCCGGGGGAGGGAGCCGGACGCCAAGGCGGCGCAGCCGGCGGCCCCGTCCCTTCGGGAAAGCCAAGGCCTCTTGCCTTCTTTGCTCGTGGGTGGCCAGGCGCGGTTCGCGAGCATCGGGAGCGGCACGGCCGCTAAGTCGCGGCGATTCGCACCACGACCCACGGCGTCGGGCCGGCGGTGCACCGCGCCCCCGCGCGCCCGGCCCGGGCGCTGCCCCGCCGCCCGGCGGTGGCCTTCCCGGCCGCGGCCCGGCGCCCGAGGCCTTGCCGGCCGTGGTTGACGCTTATCTCTATACCCTCTAGAATGACGTTTGCTGAGCGTGGTGAGCGTAGCTCAGCTGGTTAGAGCACCGGTCTGTGGAACCGGGGGTCGTGGGTTCAAGTCCCATCGCTCACCCCATAAGAAATACCACCCCAGACGGGGTGGTATTCTCTAGGCGGGCGGCCCAACCGCCCACGCGAGGATGGCGGAATTGGTAGACGCGCCAGACTTAGGATCTGGTGGCTTCGGCCGTGGGGGTTCAAGTCCCCCTCCTCGCACCAGAGGGTTGGGCCGCCGCAGCTTGAAGCGAGGAGCGTATATGGCCGAGATACTGGAACAATCGGGCGCGAGCGCCAAGGTGCGCGTTGAAGTGCCCGCCGAACAGGTGGAGAAGACCACCCGCGAACTGCTGAACGCCTACCGCCGGCGGCTGAAGGTGCCCGGTTTCCGTCCGGGCAGAGCGCCGGACAAGGTGATCCTGGCCCGTGTGGGTGAGGAGGCGTTCTGGGACGAGGTGCGGGAGCGCCTGATCGAGGCCAGCTACCCCGAGGCGGTGCGCGAGCTGGGCCTCGCGGCCATCGCCGCGCGTCTGGTCGAGGGCAGGGAGGCGCCGCCGGCGGGCGCGCCCTACGCCTACACCGTGGAGGTGGAACTCTACCCCGAGGTGGAACTGCCCGACTGGAAGAGCTTCGAGCTCGGGGTCGAGAAGCCCGAGGTCACCGACGCGATGGTGGACGAGGCCCTCGAGGACCTGCGTCGCCGTTACGCCGAGGTGCAGACCGTAGAGCGCGAGGTGCAGGAGGGGGACCACGTCGTCGTCGAGGTGGACGACGGCTCGCGCTTCCCCATCGAGCTGGACCGCGCCGAGCCCCACGTGCGCGAGGCGCTTTTGGGGAAGAAGGCGGGCGACCGCTTCGAGATCCCCGTGATGAGCGAAGAGGGCGAGGTGGTGCGCCAGGTGCCCACCCGGCTGATCGAGGTCAAAGAGGTCAGGCTGCCCGAGCTTGACGAGGAGTTCGCCAAGACGCTCGAGGCCGAGAACCTGGACGACCTGCGGGCCAAGGTGCGGCAAAGCCTCGAGGCCGCGGCCGAGCGCGACTACCTGGAGGCGCGCAAGCAGGCCCTGCTGGAAAAGCTGGCCGAGGCCCTGGAGGTTGAGATTCCCTCCTCGATGATCCGCGACGAGGAACGGGCGGTGCTGCGCGACATCGAGGAAGACCTCCAGCGCCAGGGGATTCCGCTGGCGGACTACCTGAAGGGGCTCGAGCGCGAGGGCAAGCTCGAGGAGTTCCAGGCCGACCTGCGCCGGCAGGCCGAGATGCGGGTGCGCCGCGGCCTGGCGCTCGAGAAGCTCTCGGAGGACCTGGGCACCCAGGTGACCGACGAGGAGTGGGAGGCCTACCTCAAGAGCTACGCCGAGCGTTACGGCCTGAAGGTGCCCGAGTTCAAACAGGCCGTCGGCGAGGAGGCGCTCGAGAACCTGAAGCTGCGCCTACTGCGCGACAAGGCGCTGACCGAAGCGGCCACCCAGCTGGCCTAGCGCAACGTACGGGTGCGAGCGGGCCCGCGGGCCCGCTCTTCTCATCATCCGGGGTAGAATGGAGGCGGTTATGATCGTACCGTACGTCATCGAACAAACCGCGCGCGGCGAGCGCGTGTACGACATCTACTCGCGGCTGCTCAAGGACCGCATCATCTTCCTGGGCACGCCGATCGACAGCCAGGTGGCCAACACCATCGTGGCGCAGATGCTCTTTCTCGAGGCCCAGAACCCCAACCAGGAGATCAAACTCTACATCAACTCGCCGGGCGGCGACGTCTACGCCGGCCTGGCCATCTACGACACCATGCAGTACGTCAAGAGCCCGGTGGCCACGATCGTCGTGGGCATGGCCGCCAGCATGGGGGCCTTCCTGCTGGCCGCGGGCGAGGCGGGCCAGCGATACGCGCTGCCCCACGCCCGGGTGATGATCCACCAGCCTTGGGGCGGCGCCCAGGGGCAGGCCACGGACATCGCCATCCAGGCCGAGCAGATCCTCAAGTCCAAGAAGCTGCTCAACGAACTGCTGGCCAAGCACACCGGCCAGCCGGTGGAAAAGGTGGAGGCCGACAGCGACCGCGACTTCTGGATGACCGCGGACGAGGCCCAGGGCTACGGCCTCGTCGACCGGGTGATTGCGCGTGAAGACACCTGATCCCGCCTGCTCGTTCTGCGGCAAGACCGCCCGCGAAGGCGCCCGCTTGTTCGAGGCGCCCGTGGCCGACGTCTACATCTGCAGCGACTGCATCGAGCTGGCGCACGAGATGATCGCCGCCCAGCGCCCCGTCGCCGCGCCCGGCCTGGACGAGCTGCCGCGTCCGGCCGAGATCAAGGCCTTCCTTGACGACTACGTGATCGGCCAGGAGGAGGCCAAGAAGGTGCTGGCGGTGGCCGTCTACAACCACTACAAGCGGCTCGCGCACCCCGAGGCCGAGCTGGGCAAGTCGAACGTGCTGCTCATCGGCCCCACGGGTACGGGGAAGACGCTGCTCGCGGAAACCCTGGCGCGGCAGCTCAAGGTCCCCTTCGCGATCGCCGACGCCACCACCCTTACCGAGGCCGGCTACGTGGGCGACGACGTCGAGAACGTGCTCGTGCGCCTGCTGCAGGCCGCCGACTACAACGTCGAGGCCGCCGAGCGGGGCATCATCTACATCGACGAGATCGACAAGATCGCCCGCAAGTCCGAGGGCCCCTCGATCACCCGCGACGTCTCCGGCGAGGGGGTGCAGCAGGCGCTGCTCAAGATCATCGAGGGCACGGTGGCCAACGTGCCGCCGCAGGGCGGCCGCAAGCACCCGCACCAGGAGACGATCGCCCTCAACACCCGCCACATCCTCTTCATCCTCGGCGGCGCCTTCGACGGCCTCGAAGCCATCGTCAAGGCGCGCACGGACCAGACCCCGATCGGCTTCCGCACCCAGGCCCCCGAGGCCGGCACGCTGGAGGTCATCCCCGAGGACCTGGTCAAGTACGGCCTCATCCCCGAGTTCGTGGGTCGGGTGCCGGTAATCGTGCAGCTCCACGAGCTTTCCGAAGACGACCTGGTGCGCATCCTCACCGAGCCCAAGAACGCGCTGGTGCGCCAGTACCGCACCCTCTTCGAGTTGGAGGGCGTGAGCCTGGAGATCACCGAGGCGGCGCTGCGTGAGGTGGCCCGCAGGGCGCTCGAGCGCGGCACCGGGGCCCGCGGCCTGCGTTCGGTGATCGAGCGGGCGATGGTCGACCTGATGTACGAGGTGCCCGCGAGCGGCGTGCGCGAACTGCGCTTCGACGCGGCCCATCTGGACCAACCCCTGGAGGCGCTCACCGAGGCGCGGCTGCGCCAAGCGAGCTGAACACCATGGAAAACCGTACCCTGGAACTTCCCGTCATTCCGCTCAGGAACACCGTGATCCTGCCCCACGCGACCTCGCCGGTCGACGTGGGCCGCCCCCGCTCCAAGGCGGCCGTCGAGCGCGCGAGCGAGGGCGACCGCCACGTCTTCCTGGTCACTCAGAAGGCGCCCGAGGTGGACGAGCCCGCCCCCGAGGACCTCTACGACACCGGGGTGCTCGCCGCGGTGAAGCAGGTGATGCGCCTGCCCGACGGCACCCTGCAGGTCGTCGTGGAAACCAAGGCGCGGGCCCACCTGCTCGCCTACCGCGAGGAACGCGGCTACGTGGCCGCCGCCGGCGAGCTGGTGGAGGACCCGCCCAGCTACGACGAGGCGCTGGTGCGGGTGCTGATGCGCGAACTCAAGGAGGCCTTCGAGCGCTACGTCGAGGCCCACAAGGGGCTGCGCCTGGACCGCTACAAGGTGGAGGCGGTGCTCGGCATGGTCGACCCGGTGCGGCTGCCCGACGTGGCCGCCGGTTACGCCACCTGGAACGTCGAGGACAAGATGACCGTCCTCGAGACCGTGGGCGTCGAAAACCGGCTCAAGAAGGTGCTCGAGCTGCTGCTGCGCGATCTCGAGCGCTTCGCCCTCGACTCCAAGATCGCCGCCCGCGTCAAGGAGCAGATGGACGCCAACCAGCGCGAGTACTACCTGCGCGAGCAGATGAAGGCCATCCAGAAGGAGCTCGGCGGCGAGGACGCCGCGGGGGAGATGCTCGAGCTGCGCGAGCGCATCGAGGCCAGCGGCATGCCCGACGAGGTCAAGGAGAAGGCGCTGAAGGAGCTGGCCCGGCTCGAGCGCATGCAGCCCGGCAGCCCCGAGGCCACCGTGGCCCGCACCTACCTGGACTGGCTGCTCGACGTGCCCTGGACCGAGGCCTCGGGCGACGCCATCGACATCCGGCGCACCCGCGAGATCCTCGACGAGGACCACTACGGCCTCGACGAGGTCAAGGAGCGCATCCTCGAGTTCCTGGCCGTGCGCCAGCTGGCCGAGGAGGGCGACAGCTACAAAGGGCCGATCCTCTGCCTGGTTGGGCCTCCCGGCGTGGGAAAAACGTCACTAGGCCGCTCCGTGGCCCGCAGCATGAACCGCAAGTTCGTGCGCATCAGCCTGGGCGGGGTGCGCGACGAGGCCGAGATCCGCGGTCACCGCCGCACCTACATCGGGGCGCTGCCGGGCAAGATCATCCAGGCGATGAAGACCGCCGGCGTGGTCAACCCCGTCTTCCTCCTCGACGAGATCGACAAGATGGCCTCCGACTGGCGCGGCGACCCCGCCAGCGCCATGCTCGAGGTGCTCGACCCCGAGCAGAACAAGACCTTCACCGACCACTACCTGGACGTGCCCTACGACCTCAGCCGGGTTTTCTTCATCACCACCGCCAACAGCCTCTCCACGATTCCCGGCCCCTTGCGCGATCGCATGGAGATCATTGAGATCCCCGGTTACACCGCGCTGGAAAAGGAGCGGATTGCCCGCGGCTTCCTCTGGCCGCGCCAGCTCGAGGCCGGGCGCATGCAGGACCGGCTTGACGTGGAGGACGCCGCCGTCCGCCGTGTCATCCACGAGTACACCCGTGAGGCGGGGGTGCGCGAGCTGGAGCGCCAGCTCGCCAAGCTGGTTCGCCGCGCGGCCAAGCGCTACATCGAGCAGCCCTGGGAGGGCGAGCGCACGATCACCGAGGCCGACCTGCCCGACTACCTGGGCGTGCCCAAGTACCGCCCCGACAAGCGCGAGGACGCGCCCCAGGTGGGCGCGGCCCAGGGGCTGGCCTGGACGCCCGTGGGCGGCGCACTGCTCACCGTCGAGGCTCTGGCCGTTCCCGGCAAGGGGAACCTCAAGCTGACGGGCAACCTGGGCGATGTCATGAAGGAGTCGGCACAGGCGGCGCTCAGTTACCTGCGCGCCACCGCGGGTCGTTGGGGCCTGCCGGAGGGCTTCCACACCCAGTGGGACCTGCACGTGCACGTGCCCGAAGGGGCCACGCCCAAGGACGGCCCTTCGGCGGGGATCACCATCGCCGTGGCCATCGCCTCGGCCCTTACCGGCCGCCCCGCGCGCATGGACTGGGCCATGACCGGCGAGGTCACCCTGCGCGGCAAGGTGCTGGCCATCGGCGGGCTCAAGGAAAAGCTGCTGGCCGCGCACCAGTCGGGCATCCGCCAGGTGATCCTGCCCGCCGAGAACGAACCGCAGCTGGCCGAGGTGCCCGACGAGGTGCTGCGCGACCTGGAGGTCAAACTGGTGGAGCAGGTGGAAGAGGTGCTCGAGACCGTGCTGCTGCCGGCCCCCGAGCCCACCCCGCCGGCCGACAAGCCTTCCCTGCGCCCGGAGGCCTAGGGGCAGGGAAAACCGACCGGCCGCCTGACCCGGCGGCCGGTCCCTCGTAGGGGGCGACCCGGAACTCGCCGGGCCAGTCTTTGCGCGGGCGCTGCAGCACGCTGCATTCGTGGTGCACTTGACGCGGCTGCAAAGCCAGCAGGAAGAGCACGTGGCTCGTGGAAAACGCCAGCGGGCAGGCTTCGGGCAACCGCTCCTCGAGGTCGCCGAGAAGGCGCTGGGTGAACGCGTACCGGTCTTCCCTGGGGAAGTGCTGATAGACCAGGAGGGAGTTGTTCTGGTCCCAAAGCCGCCGCAGCTCGTGCCAGAAAACGTACTTCTCCGAGGCGCGGTTGCCGTAACTCACAGACCTCGATTCGATGCCGACGTCGGGGTCGAGGAAGACGAGGTCCGCGTCTTTCGCGCCGCTCGCGAGCCGGGCGAACCAGCGGTCGCGCTCGTCCGCCTGCCGGGGCACCCGTTCACGAAAGTAGCGGGCGGGCGAGAGGAGCCCGCTTTGTTCCAGCACCGCGACGTCGCGCCGGCCTTCTTCGTTTACGGCTTTCCGTAGGGTTTCGAAGAGCTCGGGGTCGAAGCGCGACCAGCGGTCGGGTTCTTCCAGATAGTCGACGCGCCCGCCGTCCGAGCTGCCGTCGTCCTCGGTCAGCATCCAGGCGACGAACAGGCTCATCTTGCTGGCGGAGAGCGCGCTACTCAGCAATCCGTACTTGCGGTAGTCGTTGATGTCGCCGAAGTACTGGTTCTTCATGTAACCAGCCTAGCCCAACCCGCCGGGCGCCGGCGCCGAATCCGGACGGCCGCACCGGTGCGGCCGCCTTGACAGGGGGTTTTCGGGCCCGTAGACTGAATTTTGCGCGTCGGGGAGTAGCGCAGTCCGGCAGCGCACCTCGTTCGGGACGAGGGGGTCGGAGGTTCAAATCCTCTCTCCCCGACCAAGCGAAGGAGGGGGCTCTTCGGAGCCCCCGAACCTTTGGAGTAGGCTAGGGTACGTGATGCTCACGCTTCTGGGCGGCCTTGCCCTCTTTCTCATCGGTCTGAGCCAGGCCAGCCGGGCGCTCGAGGCCCTGGGCGGCAGCACGCTGCGGGCCTGGCTCAGCCGCGCGACCCGCGGCGTGGCGCGGGCCTTCTTCGTCGGCACCCTGGTGACGGCCGTGGTCCAGAGCGGCACCGCCATGACCGTGACCGTGATCAGCCTGGTCGAGGCCGGCGTGCTGGCCGCGGCCGAGGGGCTGGCCATGAGCATGGGCGCGATCGCCGGGGGTACGGTGGCCCTGCAGCTCGCGGCCTTTCGCGTCTACGACTACGCGCTGCCCATCATCGCCGTGGGCTACTTCGCCTCGCTTTGGAAGCCGCTCCGCCACGGCGGGCGGGCGCTGGCGGGGATCGGCCTCTTCTTCCTGGGGCTCGACGTCATGATCAAGGCGCTCACCCCCGAGACCCAGGGCCCGCTGATGCAGCTCGCCCTCGACGCCGTGGCCGCGAACCCGCTGTGGATGGCGGGGCTGGCGCTCGTCTTCACCGCGCTGGTGCACTCGTCCAACGCCGCGGCGGCCATGGCCATGGCCTTCTACGTCGCCGGCCGCATCCCGCTGGAGGCCGGGCTTGCGGCGGTGGTGGGGGCGGCGGTGGGCACGACCTTCACCCCCCTGCTCGCGGCCATGGGGGCAGGGGCCGAGGCACGGCGGGTGGCGCTCGGCCACCTGATCTGGAAAGCGGCCTTCGGGTTGGTGGCGCTCCTGCTGCTCGAGCCCCTGAGCGGCGCGGTGGCCGCGCTGGGGGGGAGCGCGGCGCGCCAAGTGGCCAACGCCCACACCCTCTTCAACCTGATCGCGGGGCTGGTGGCGTTGCCGTTCATCCCCGCCCTGGTGCGCCTGCTCGAAAGGATGCTGCCGGAGCGGCGCGGCGCGGTGACGCCCAAGTACCTGAGCGAAGAGGCGCTCGGCACCCCCGAGCTGGCCCTCAGCCTGGCGCTGCGCGAGGTGGTGCGCATCTCGGACCACGTGCAGGGAATGATGGCCACCGCGGTGCGTGCCCTGGCCCAGGGCGAAGGCGACCTCGCGAGCGTGCAGGAGCGCGAGGAAAAGGTGGACCGCCTTACCCAGGCGGTGGTGATGTACCTCGCGCGGCTGAAGAGCCAGGGCGGGGGCGAGGCGGTGGAAAAGCTGCTGCTGCTTGCGGGTGAGCTCGAGCACCTGGCCGACCAGATCCGCCGCCTGCTCAAGCAGCAGGACAAGCTGCGCAGCCAAGGCCTGGAGTTCAGCCCCGAAGGCCGAGCCGAGCTCTCGGAGGCCGCCAGCCGCGTCTACGGCCGCATGCAGCGGGCCTTTACGGCGCTGGCGACGGGCAACCACGTGCTGGCGCGCGAGGTCGTGGGCGAGCACGCCGAAACCGAGGCCTACCTGCAGAAGCTGCGCCAGGCGCACCTGAGCCGGCTCGAGGCCGGACGCCCCGAGAGCCGCGCCACCAGCGCCGCCCACCTGGACATGCTGATGACCCTCGACGTGATCGACGCTGAGGTCACGCGGGTGGCGGAACTCGCGGACGCGGTATACGGTAGTAGGGATGGCGAGGCTTAGGATTCTGGGCGGCAAGGCCCGCGGGCGCACGCTCGCGGTGCCCGACTCGGCCCGCCCCAGCCCGGTACGGCTGCGGAAAGCGCTCTTCGACTACCTGCGCGGCCGCCGGCCGCGGCGCGGGCGCTTCGTCGACCTCTACGCCGGGAGCGGCGCGGTGGGGCTCGAGGCCGCGAGCGAGGGGTACGAGGCGGTCCTCGTGGAAAGCGACCCCAGGGCCGTGAAAACCCTGCGGGAAAATGCGCACAAGCTGGGGCTCCCGGTCCGCGTCGTACCCGAGAGCGCCGAGCGTTTCCTCGAGCGCAGCGCCCGCGCGGGGGAGCGCTTCGACGTCGTCTTCCTGGACCCGCCCTACGACCAGGACCTTGCCGCCGCGCTCGCGCGGGTGCTCGAATCGGGGATCGCCCGTCCCGGGGGCTTCGTGATCCTGCAGCACCCCAGCGACCTGGTGCTGCCCCTGGGGGAGCGCCGCGTCTACGGCTCGAGCGCCCTGACCATCGTGGAGGTAACCTGATGCACGTCGTCTATCCCGGCAGCTTCGACCCCTTCACCAACGGCCACCTCGATGTGGTGCGCCGCGCCAGCCGCCTCTTCGACAAGGTGACCGTCGCGGTGCTGCACAACCCCAACAAGTTGAGCAGCTTCATGTTCTCGGTGGGCGAACGGATGCAGATCATCCGCGCCTCCGTCGCCGATATGGAAAACGTCGAGGTCGACGCCTTCGACGGCCTGCTCGCCGACTACATGCGCGCCCGGGGGGCCCGGATCATCGTCAAGGGCCTGCGGGCCGTCTCCGACTACGAGTACGAGCTGCAGATGGCCCACCTCAACCGCCAGCTCAACCCCGAGGTGGAGACGCTCTTCATCCTGGCGGCGACCCGCTGGTCGTTCATCTCCAGCTCGATGATCAAAGAGATCGCCCGCCACGGCGGCGACGTGAGCCGCTTTGTGCCCGAGGCTACGCTGAGGGCCCTGAACGCCCACTTGCGCCGCCACGAGGAGGGGTAGATGGGGCGGTTAGTGCGCGGGCTGGCCGCAGAAGGCCGGCTGCGGGTGCTCGCGGCCGAGACCACCGACGTGGTGGAGGAGGCCCGCCGCCGCCACAGCACCTCGCCCACGGCCACCGCGGCTTTGGGGCGGGCGCTCACCGGCGCGGCGCTCCTGGCCTTCCTGCTCAGCAAGAGCCCGCGCGAGCGGGTGACCCTGATCCTGGACGGCGACGGCCCCCTGGGCGGGGTCGTGGCCGAGGCAGGGGTGGACGGCGCGGTGCGCGGCTACGTCAAGAACCCCGCGGCCGAGGCCGAGCTGCGTGCGGACGGCAAGCTGAACGTGGGGGCGCTGGTGGGTGCGGGCGAGCTGCGGGTGATCCGGGTGCTGGCCGCGGGCGAGCAGTTCGATTCGTCGGTGCCGCTCGTCTCCGGCGAGGTCGCCGAGGACCTGGCGCACTATCTGTGGCAGAGCGAACAGATCCCGTCGGCGGTGCTCCTGGGGGTGCGGGTCGCGCCGGGCGGCCAGGTCGAGGCCGCCGGTGGGCTCGTGATCCAGGTGCTGCCCGACGCCGAAGAGGAGACCCTCGCCCGGCTCGAGCAAAACCTTGCCGGGATTCGCGGCTTCACCGACCTGCTGGTGGAACACGGGCTCGAGGGCGCGGCGGAGCGGGTGCTCGAGGGGATGGGGCTCGAGTGGACCGACCTGCGCTCCCTCGGGTACGCCGAAGACGCCGTTCCCCTGCGTTTCGCCTGCCGCTGCAGCCGCGAAAAGGCGCTCGACGCGCTGGCCTACTTCAGCCCCGAAGAGCGCGAGGCCATGATCCGCGAGGACGGCGGGGCCGAGGTGATCTGCCACTGGTGCGGCGAGGTCTACCGCTTTTCCCCCGAGGAGCTGCGGGCCCTGGGCGCCGAGGAGGTGCGCTGCCCCGACTGCGGCGAACTCTGGTATAAGAAGCGCGCCGACGGGGTGGAGATCGTCTACCCGGAGGCGGCCTGCCGCTGCGGCCGCCCCGTCGCCACCGAACCCGAGCCGCCTAGCGCGTGAGCGCGTCGATCAGGGTAAAGGCGAACATCCCCAGCGAGATCACCACGTTAGCCTCGAAGAAGGCCTGGTTCACGCGGCTCAGGTCGTCGGGGCGCACCAGCCGGTGCTCGTAGACGAGCACCGCGCCCACGAGCAGCACCCCCGTGAAGTACCAGGGCCCCGCTCCCGCGAGCGTTCCGGTGAGACCGAAGAGCAGCCAGGCGGCGGCGTGCAGCGTGCGGGTCCAGACGAGGGCCGCGGGCACGCCGAAGCGCGCCGGCAGGGCGTGCACGCCGTGTTTACGGTCGAACTCGACGTCCTGGGTGGCGTAGAGGATGTCGAAGCCGGCGATCCACAGGGCCACCGCCGCCCACAGCGCATAGGCGCCGGGTTCGAAGTGTCCGGTCTGGGCGATCCAGCCCCCGGCGGCCGCCGCGCCGATCGTAACGCCGAGCCAGAAGTGGCAGGTCCAGGTAAAGCGCTTGGTGTAGGAGTAGCCGGTCAGGAAGAGCACGGCAACGGGCAAGAGCCGCGCGGTAAGGGGGTTGAGGTTGTAGGCCGACCAGGCGAGCAGCGCGAAGCCCCCCAGGGCGAGGGTCAGGGTTTCGCCGGGGCGGACCAGCCCGCGGGGGAGGTGGCGGTCGGCGGTGCGGGGGTTCAGGGCGTCGATCTTCCAGTCGATGAGGCGGTTGAGCGCCATGGCGGCGGTGCGCGCCCCGACCATCGCCACCGTCACCCAGAGCCAGACGCCCGCGTCGAAGCGGCCGGAGGCGGCCAGCAGCACCCCCACGTAGGCGAAGGGCAGCGCAAAGAGCGTGTGCTCGAAGCGGATCAGGTCGAGGTAGAGGCGGATGCGGGCCACCACGCCCTACCCCTTGCGCACCTCGCGGACGCGGTTCTTCTCGTCCACCAGCACCACGGTGGGGTGGTAGTCCGCGAGTTCGTGCTCCTCGTACTCCCCGTAGGCGATGACGATGATCAGGTCGCCCGGGTGGATCAGATGGGCGGCGGCGCCGTTCATCTGGATCTCGCCCGAGCCGCGTTCGCCGGGAAGGGTGTAGGTGGTCAGCCGGTGGCCGTTGGTGATGTCGAGGACGTCGACCCTTTCGTACACTTTGATGCCCGCGGCGTCGAGCAGGTCCTGGTCGATGGTGATCGAGCCCTCGTAATCCAGGTCCGCCCGGGTGACCGTGGCCCGGTGGATCTTGGCGTGGAACATCGTCCTTCTCACGGCTCACCAGTCTACCGCCTGCGGCGCGCAAGGGGAAGCGGACAAAGCTCGCAGGCCGGACCTGTGCGGCGCTGCTCGTGGCGGCTGCGCTTTCCCCGCCGCGGCGGGAGGGGCGATGCAGCAACGCTAAGATCCCCGATCTCGGCGCTGCGCGCCTCGTCGGGGATGACGGAAGGGGGGGGGGGGGGGGGTAGGGGTTGGGCTTTAGCTGACGAAGGGGGTGCGAATGCGCCCGGGCCTGGCGGTTTTGGGGCGGTGAAGAAAAGGTCGTCGCGCTTGCGGCCGCTACCCGCAGCTCTTTCGAACCCCCGCTTAGCGGCTACGCACCACGTACTGCCGTTATCCGTCCTTCCCTACGGGCGGACCACCCGGCCCGCAAGATCCCGGATCAAGTCCGGGACAGGCTACGGATCTTGCTGGGCGCGGATAAGGCAGCGGACCGTTGCGAGCACGAGCTAGCTGTAAAGTTCGAACACGTGGTTCACGCTTACCCGTCGCCACCGGCCTCTCTCGTCAGCCCAGCGGAAGCAGGAGCCCGGGGCTTGTCCAAAGGCGGGGCCGGGGCGCCGCGACCGCTGCGGAAAGACGAAAGCGCCCTCCCCTTTGGGGCGGGCCGGGGTGGGGTTTGGGTTTTGGAACGCGGCCCTTGAGCAGCGGCCCGTGGCTCGTAGCGTGTGGCTCGTGGTGGAGGGGTTGCGAGCGGCCGTACCCCCGGCGTCGGCGTCGTTGGCGGCAGGGGCCCCGGGTCTCGGCCGGCAGGCCGGCCTCGATGCGGGGAGGCGGGAAAGGTGGTGGGTGGAGCGTGGCCTGTGGCTTGTGGCCGGTACCCGCGGCCTGCGGAAACCCGCCTTGCGCCGTTCCCACCTCCCGCACCCCAACTCCTAAAACCTATTCACCACCCACCACCCACCACGTACTACGTACTACGTACTACGTACTACATCCCGCCTCCTCCCGGACTCCGTGAACAACGTATTGGAAAGCGACAACTAGTGTTCCGGCGCTTTGGCGTCGACGAAGAGCGTCTTGGCCTGGGTGTAGAGCACTTCGCCGGGTGCGGCGCCCTTGGGGCGCCAGACGTGCTTCTTGAGGGTGTAGTCCACGGGCACGTTCTTCTCGCCGCGGGCACGCGAGTGGTAGGCCGCGAGCCGTGCCGCGAAGAGCAGCGTTTCCAGCGGCACCGGCTTGCCGCGGGCGCGCACGATTACGTGCGAGCCGGGCACCCCCTGGGCGTGCAGCCAGACGTCGCCCGAGTGGGCGCTGCGGGTGAGCCAGTCGTTTTCCCTGCGGTTGCGGCCCACCCAGACCTCGAAGCCTCCGGGCGCCTCGAGCCGCAGCCCGGGGCCCGCGGTCTCGTGCGGCCGACGTTCGCGCAGGCGGCGCTGCAGTTCGTGCAGGGGGAGTTGCCGGACCTCCTCGATCTCGCGCTCGAGTGCCTCCAGTTCCCGCCGCGTGCGCGGGGCTTCGCGTTTGGCGCGCTCCGCGCGGGCGCGGGCGCGTTTGGCGCGGCGGTAGTAGCGCTCGGCGTTCTCGCTGGGGGAGAGGGCGGGGTCGAGGGCGATCTCGACGGGTTCGCCGCTTTCCCAGTCTTCCAGCACCGCGTGCTTGGCGTGGGCGGGGATTTGGTGCGCGTAGGCGAGCAGCAGGTCGCCGTAGCGCTGCCAGCGCTCCGCCTTGGCGAGGTCCGACCGGGCGCGGGCGTAGTCCTCGAGGCGGCGCTCGAGGGTCTTTTTGCGGCGCTCGAGGGCCGCGAGCAGCGGCTTGCGCAGCGCCGCCTCGGTCTCCTCGCGCCAGCTGGGGGTGCGTGCCTCGCGGCTCGGGGTGGGGTCGGACACCAGCGAGGCGAGGGCCCGCCGCAGCCGGGGCAGGTCCTCGGGGCGGACGGCTCGGTCCGGTTCCAGTCCCGCGCGGTGCGCGGCTTCGGCCGCGAGCCGGGGTCCGACGCCGTCCACCGTCTGCACCAGGGCGCGGGCCAGCGGCCGCCCCAGCAGGGGTGCCAGGTCCCCCTCCTCGAGCGTGCGCGGGTCGAGCTTGTCGTAGGGGGGCGGCGGGGTCCAGACCAGCCCCGGGCGGACCTGGCGGTAGCGGTTCTGCTCCGGGGTCACGACCCGGTCGACCCCGAGGATCCGCCCCTCCAGGTCGGTGAGGATCAGGTTGGCGTTGCGGCCGGTCAGCTCGAAGACGAGCCGCACCGGGGGCACGTCCACGAAGCCCTCCTCGCCGCCGAACTCGAAGACCACGACCCGGTCGAGTTTGAGCTGTTCGGCGCGCTCCAGTGGACCGCGCGCGCGAGCGGCGAGCAGCTTCTGGAAGGGGGTGCGGGCCGGGCCGCCACCGGCACTCTCGGTCAGCGCCAGTTCCGGGCTCGGCGGCCGGTAGCGGAGCACCAGGTCGGGGCCGCCCGCGAGCGCCAGCACCGCGGTGTCCTCGGCGGGAAAACGCCAGCCCCTGGTCGGCCGCGGCCGCTCGGGGAGCTCGCGCAGCACCGCGGCGATCTGCAGGCCTTCCACGGCCCTCACTGTACACGGACCCAGCGGGCCGCTACGATGGAGCCCGTGAACGGTGCGGTGAAGCGGGCCTTTTTCGGAGGCATCCTCCACGGGGTGATGCTCCAGGCCGCCACCGCGCTGACGAGCCCCAGCACCGTGCTGCCCGCCTTCATCGCCCACCTCACGGGATCCAGCGTTGCCGTGGGCGGCGTGCTCAGCGCCCTGGCGCTCGGGGCGGCGCTCGCCGGGCTGCCAGCCTCGAGCTGGGTGGAGGCGGCGCGGCGCAAGAAAGTCTTTCTTTACCTGGCCATCTGGACCCGCGCCGGCGCCTTTGCGGTGCTTGCCTTTCTGACCGCCCGCTACGCCCTCGAGAGCCCCGCGCTCGTCTACACCGCCCTCGTCATCTTCCTGGGGCTGTTTGCGCTGGCCGGCGGGCTGGGCGGGGTCGCCTACCTGCCCGTGATCGGCAAGGCCATCCCTCCGCGGCTGCGGGGCCGCTTCTTCGGCTGGCGCAGCCTCCTGGGGGCGCTCTTCGCGGCCGGGGTGGGCCTCGCGAGCCGCCCGCTCTGGGCGCGCTTCCCGGACGGCTACGTGCTCGCCTTCGCCCTTGCGGTGGCCGCCCTTACCGTGGGTTTCCTCGGCTTCTGGATGATCCCCGAGCGGCGCGATCCGCCGCGGTACCGGGCCCCCCTGGGCCGACACCTGCGCGGCGCCTGGACGCTGGCGCGCACCCCCCGCATGCGTGGCTTTCTGCTGGCCTACCTGCTGACCGGGCTGTACTACCTGGCCCTGCCCTTCTACGTCGTGGCCGCCCGCGAACACGGGCTGCCCGCCGCGTTCATCGGCTACCTGGTTGCAGCGCAGGCACTAGCCGAAGGGCTCAACCTCTGGATCGGGCGGCAGATGGACCTGCGCGGCACTCACGTCGGCCTCGTCTACGTGGGGGTGCTGGCCCTGGCCATCCCCATCTCGGCGCTGCTGGGTGCCGGCCTGGCGGGCGCGGTGGTGACCTTCGTCCTCGTGGGGGTTACGCTGAACGGAATCGAGAACGCCTACAGCGCCTACCTGCTTTCCTTCACACAAGCGCGCGAAGCGGCCACGGCCACGGCCCTGATGGCCTTCGCCGGCGCTCCCCGGGCCTTGTGGCCGCTGGCGGGCGGGCTGATCGCTTCGTGGTTCGGGTACTCAACCGTCTTCGTCCTGACCGCTTTGGGGCTCGCCGTCGCCCTCTTCTTCGTGCTGCGCCTGCCCCCCGACCGGCCGGACCTTGGTGAACTGGGCTAGGAAGGCGGTGTGCCCCACCTGGCGGAAGTGGGGGTGGGCCACCGGCGGGCGGACGTCCCAGTCGCGGTGGCCCACCTCGATGACGCGCCTGAGGAGCAGCGGCTGCCCCGCGGCCTCGCGGACCGCCTGCACCACCTGGGTGATGTTGGGCAGGTAGAGCACCAGGGAGCGGCCGGTCTTGAGCGCGCGCACCGCCGTGGCCAGGACCTTCCAGGGTTCCATCACGTCCAGGGCCACGCCGTCGAAGCTCTCGGGCTCGAGCGCCGCCTCGGCGAGGTCGCCGTGGCGGAAGTCGACGTTGCGGGTGCCCCAGGCCTCCACGTTTTCGCGTGCGCGGGCCAGGAAGTCGGCGCGGCGCTCGTAGCTCACCACCTCGCCCGCCGGCCCCACGGCACGGGCGAGGAAGAGGGCGAGCGCGCCGGACCCGCTCCCCGCCTCGAGCACCCGCTCGCCCGGCGCCAGGTCGAGCAGCAGCACGATGGCCGCCGCGTCCTTGGGGTAGGTCACGGTCGCGCCGCGCTTCATCAGCAGGACGTAGTCCTCGAGGCTGGGGCGCAGCACCCAGAGCCAGGCGTCCTTGGTGGTGCGCACCCGCCCCCCGTAGCCGGCCGCCATGATCTGCTCGTGGGTCACGCCGCCCACGTGGTGACCGAAGCGACCCCCTTCCTTCAGGCGCACCAGGTAGCGGCGCGCCTTGGGGTCGAGGAGGAGAACCCAGTCGCCGGGTTGCAGCATCAACGCTCGTCTTGGGCGGCGGCCATCCGCAGGTAGCGGTCGTAGCTGTCGACGTCGAAGGGGTTGGGTAGCAGGAAGGGCCCCACGAAGACGCTGGGGGTTCCGCGCAACCCCAGACGGTCGGCCTCGGCGCGGTGGGCCTCGACGACGTCCCGGTAGGTACGGTTCGCGACGCAGTCCGCGAAGCGGCCCACGTCGAGGTCCAGCTGCTTCGCCAGCCCCACGTAGTTGCCCACGCCCTCCTCGAAGAGGGCGTCGTGGTAGGTCCAGAACGCCCCCTGCGCAGCGGCGCACTCGCTGGCCTCGGCCGCCGGCACCGCCTGCTTGTGGATCTCGAAGAGGGGGAAGTGACGGTACTCGAACCGGGCCCGGCCGGTCTCGACGTAGCGGGCCTTGATCTGCGCCAGGGCGCGGTTGAAGAGCGCCTGGCAGGCGGGGCACTCGAAGTCGGAGTATTCGCGGATGGTTACCGGGCCGCTGCCGAGGACGTGCCGCGGCTCACCGAAGGCCGCCGGCGGAACTTCGATGGGGGCGACGACGAAGGCCAGCGTGTCTCCGGGCTGGAAGGTCAGGGTGTAGCCGTCGCCAAGCCCCACGCTGACGGGCTCCTTGCGGGCGGCGATCCCGGCTCCGTTCTGCTTCATCCAGTCGACGAAGGGCTCCTTGATGCCGGCCTCGCCGATGGCCGCCGCGATGACGTCGCCCGCGGTGGCGTAGTCCTCGGGCGCGCCCTGGTAGCGGACCTTGTAGAGCAGACCGCCGAGGGTCTCGGTCCGCACCTCCGCGCCGTCGTAGCTAAAAGTGTCCGAAGCGCCCGGCAGGCCGAGCGCCGTCTTGAAGGCCGCCGGGTCGCCGGCGATCTGGGCCGAGGCCAGCGGCAGGGACAGCAGCGCGGCCGCAAACAGGAATCTTAGTTTCATGGACAGGGCTCCTAGAGTTTGTGAAACTCGGCGACGTCGAGCACGAAGACGACGGCCCCGCCCACCTGGACCTCGACGGGTTGGCCCACCATGGCCTCCGGGGTTTCGGCCATGGGCAGACCCGGCGTGATCAGGCGGGTGCGGGTGCGGCAGGTGTCGCGGATGATCTGCTTGACCTGCTCCAGCTGCGCATCGTCCACGCCGATGAGCAGGGTGGTGTTGCCCTCGCGCAGGAAGCCTCCGGTGGAGGCCAGCTTGGTGGAGGTCAGGCCGGCTTCGCCCAACGCACGGGTCAGCGCCGGCGCGTCGGCATCTTGAACCACGGCGATCACGAGTTTCATCCACTTCAGTTTAACGGGTTGGCTTAGCTTAGGGTGAATCGAGAAAACCCAGGCGGCGTGCCTGCTCGAGCGCCTCGATGCGGTTGCCCGCGTCGAGCTTGCCGTAGAGCCGTTTGAGGTAGTCGCGCACGGTGTCGGGTTTGAGGCCCAGGATGTCGCCCATCTCGCGCGCGGTCAGGCCGCGGGCCAGCAGGTCGAGCACCTCGCGCTCGCGCGGGGTCAGGCTCGGCACCGGCGGCGGGGTGAACGACGAGTCCTCGGGGTTTTGCGTCAGCCGCAGGATGCGGCGCGCCAGCTCGGCGGGGCTGACCTCCTTGGAGTAGTAGGCGTTGGCCCCGGCGGAGGCGGCCTTGTTCTGGATCGCTGCCTCGGTGAAGGTGGTCAGCATGACCACGAGCCCGGAATAGCCCTCTCTGGCGCAGGGCGGCGCAGGCCTCGATGCCGTCCATGCGCGGCATACGGATGTCGAGGATCACGACCTCGGGCTGGTGCGTCTCCACCAGCCGGACCGCCTCGTCCCCGTCTCCGGCCTCGGCTACGACGCTGAACCCCTCCTTCTCGAGGGCGGCCCGCAGGCCGATGCGGAAGAGCGGGTGATCGTCGGCGATCAGCAGTCTCATGCGATCATCATAGCAAGGTGTAGGTCGAAAGGCGGCGGTCGTTGGCCTCGAGGCGTATGCAGGCGCCGCCCAGCGTGCCCTGGCAGCTGCGGAAGACGCCCTTGTGCAGCTCGGCGACCTGGCGGGCGATGTAGAGGCCGAGGCCCGAGCTGCCCGAACGCACCCCCTTGAGCTTCTTGCTGTGGAAGGGCTGGGACAGCGACTCGAGCGGGGCCGGCAGCCCCGGCCCGTCGTCCTCCACCTCAAAAAAGCCCGGCCCCGCCCGCAGGATGATACGGCTGCGGGCGTGGCGCAGGGCGTTTTCGATGAGGTTGGCGCCGGCGCGCTCGAGCATCATCCGGTCGGCCCGCGTCTCACCGGAGCCCGTCACCTCGATGCTGATCCCGCGCTTGGCCGCGTCCTTGAGGTAGCGCAGCCGCAGGTCGTCGAGCATCGCCCCGATGTTCACGAGCTCGAGCTGGGGCCGCGTGGTCTCGAGCTTGCTGGCGGTGAGCAGGTTTTCCACCAGCCGGTAGGTGCGGTCGAACTCCTCCTGCAGCTGGCGCAGCATCTGGATGCGCTGCTCGCGCGAGATCTCGTCGGCGTCGATGAGGTACGAGGTCGCCCGCACCGCGGCGATGAGGGGCGTCTTGAGGTCGTGCGCCAGGGTCGCGAAGACGGCCTCGCGGCTTTCGGTGAGGCCGCGCAGGTGATGGATCAGGGTCTCGAACTGCTCGCGCAGGGTGGCCACTTCCTGCGGCAGCGGGGTCTTGGGCGGGGGCAGGCTGAGGTCGGCGAGGGTGCGCGAACTGACCTTGAGGTAGCGCAGCGAGCGCGTCAGCTCGTCCAGCGGCGCCAGGAGCCGGTTGGCCAGCAGGTACCCGATCGCGGTGGCGAAGAAGCCCACCGAGAGCAGCCAGACGGCGATGCGCACGTTCTGCTGAGCCAGCAGCTCGGGCGAGCTGCGGCTCAGCACGAAGATCACGATCAGGTTGGGCAGGAACGCCAGCGTTCCGATGGTCAGGGTGAGCCAGAACTTGAGGCTCGGCGCGTACCCCCGCATGCCGGGCTATTCCACGAAGGCCAGGGCGTGGGCGATGGCCTTCTCGGTTTCCACGTCGAAGGCGTGAAGCATCGCGGTGTCGACCTCCAGCTCGATGGTCTGTTCCGGCTTCAGGGGCTCGTACCCCTGGATGCGCGCGGTGATCTTGACGTCCTCGAGACGCACGTGGATCTCGGTCTCCGCGCCCAGGGGCTCGACCACGTCGACGATGCCGCGGATCACGGTGTGCTCGCCCGGGGTTTCCTCGCTGCGCAGCTTGATGTCCTCGGGGCGGATGCCCAGCCAGACCTCCTTGCCCGCGTAGGGCTTCAGCTCCTCGGCGAACGGCCCCTCGACGACGAGGCGGAAGTTCTTGTGCACAAAAGCGATCTTGCCGTTTTCGGCCTCGACCGCGGAACGGATGAAGTTCATCGCGGGGCTGCCGATAAAGCCCGCCACGAACTTGTTGGCGGGCAGGTTGTAGAGGTTGAGCGGGCTGTCCACCTGCTGGATCTCGCCGTCCTTCATCACCACGATGCGGTGGCCCAGGGTCATGGCCTCGATCTGGTCGTGGGTGACGTAGATGGTGGTCACGCCCAGCCGCTGCTGCAGCTTGCTGATCTCGGCGCGCATCTCCACGCGCAGCTTGGCGTCGAGGTTGGAGAGCGGCTCGTCCATCAGGAAGACCTTGGGCTCGCGCACGATGGCGCGGCCCATGGCCACGCGCTGGCGCTGACCGCCCGAGAGCTCGCGCGGTTTGCGCTTGAGCAGGTGCTCGATCTTGAGGATCTTGGCCGCTTCGTGGACCCGGCGCTCGATCTCGTTCCGCGGCACCTTGCGCAGGCGCAGGCCGAAGGCCATGTTGTCGTAGACGTTCATGTGCGGGTAGAGGGCGTAGTTCTGGAAGACCATGGCGATGTCGCGGTCCTTGGGGGGGACGTCGTTGACCATGCGGTCGCCGATGTAGATCTCGCCCTCGCTCACCTCCTCGAGGCCCGCGATCATGCGCAACGTCGTCGTCTTGCCGCAGCCGGAGGGGCCGACGAAGACCACGAACTCGCCGTCCTCGGTCTCCAGGTCGAACTCCTTGACCGCCACCACTTTACCGAAACGTTTCCATACGTTGTTCAGCTTGACCTTGGCCATCGTCACCTCCGCTCCCGCGCTGTGCGCTCGGGGCGCATCGGGGAGTTGTTGATCGAACTAAGTTTAACACGCAGCTCTCACGGAAGGGGTCGGGGTGGAGGCTATGATGCCGACGTGACGGAGCGCGTCCACATCATCGGCGCCGGCCTCGCAGGTTCCGAAGCGGCCATGGCCCTGGCCGAGCGCGGGGTCTTGGTGCGGCTCTACGAGATGCGTCCGCGGAAGACGACCCCGGCGCACGCGACCGACCGCTTCGCCGAGCTCGTCTGCTCCAACTCGCTGGGCGGCGAGGCGCGCACCAACGCCAAGGGGCTCTTGCAGGCCGAGCTGCGCGCGGCCGGCTCGCTGATCATGGCGGCGGCCGACGCGGCTCGGCTTCCCGCGGGGGGCGCCTTGGCGGTGGACCGCGAGGTCTTCAGCGCGTTCGTTACCGAGCGCATCGAGGCGCACCCGCGCATCGAGGTGGTGCGCGCGGAGGCGGCCGCGCTCCCCCCGGAGCGGCCGCTCGTTTTGGCCACCGGGCCGCTGACCTCCGACGCCCTGGCCGAGGATCTGAAGGCGCGGCTGGGCGAGCCCTTCCTCAGCTTCTACGACGCGGCCGCGCCGGTGGTGCTGGGCGAGAGCATCGACATGGAAGTCTGCTACCGGGCGGGCCGCTACGGCCAGGACGCCGACTACATCAACTGCCCGATGACCGAAGAAGAGTACCGCCGCTTCCACCGGGCCATCGCCGAGGCGCGGCGGCACACGCCCCACGACTGGGAGCAGCTCGAGTTCTTCGAAGGCTGCATGCCGATCGAGGAGCTGGCGCGCCGCGGCTACCAGACGCCGCTCTTCGGCCCTTTGAAGCCGGTGGGGCTGCTCGACCCGCGCAGCGGCGAAACCCCCTTCGCGGTGGTGCAGCTGCGCCAGGAAGACCGCGAAGGGCGGATGTGGAGCCTCGTGGGCTTCCAGACCGGCCTCAAGTGGGGGGACCAGAAGGCGATCGTGCGCCTGATTCCGGGGCTCGAGAGAGCCGAGATCGTACGCTACGGCGTCATGCACCGCAACACCTACCTCAACGCCCCCCGGGTCCTCAGCGAGCGGCTCGAGCTCAGGAAGCTTCCCGGCGTCTTCGTCGCCGGGGTGCTCGCGGGCGTGGAGGGCTATTTGGAGTCGGCGGCCACCGGCTGGCTGGCGGCGTTGCAGGCGGCGGCCCTGGTGCGCGGCCAGACCCCGCCCGGTCCGCCGCCGCCCGAGAGCATGCTCGGAGGGCTGGCGCGCTTCCTGGCGGGCGCCAATCCGAACGACTTCCAGCCCATGAACGCCAACTGGGGTCTGGTGCCCGGCCTGCCCGGGCGGATGCCCAAGCGGGAAAAACGCGAGCGCATGTTCGAGCGGGGGCTGCGGGCGTTCGCAGACTGGCTCGAGCGCGTGGACGTGAGGGCGCGGTGAGCCCCCGCCCAGCCGCGCATCTCTCACCCCCGCCTAAGTAAGCGGGGGTACGGTTTGCATGATGGAACCCATGCACGGCACCACCATCCTGGCCGTTCACAAGGACGGCGAAACCGCCATCGCCGGGGACGGGCAGGTCACCTTCGGCGATACCGTCATGAAGCAAGGGGCCGTGAAGGTGCGCAAACTCGAGGACGACGTGCTGGTTGGATTCGCCGGCGCGGTGGCCGATGCGCTGACGCTGCTCGAGAAGTTCGAGGAGCAGCTGGAGATCGCTAAGGGCTCGCTCAAGCGCGCCGCGGTCGAGACGGTCAAGCTCTGGCGCACCGACCGCATCCTGCGTCAGCTGGAAGCCATGCTGATCGTCGCCGACGCCCGCGAGATCCTGCTGCTGTCGGGGACGGGCGAGGTGATCGCCCCCGACGAGCCCCTCGTCGCCGTCGGCTCCGGCGCGCCCTACGCGCTCTCGGCGGCCAAGGCGCTCTACCGGGAGACCCGGCTGGGCGCGGCCGAGATCGCCGAGAAGGCCCTGGGCATCGCCGCGGAGATCGACCTCTACACCAACGGCAACACCACGGTGTTGCGGGTGGGGGGTGGCGCATGACCGAGCTGACGCCGCGCGAGATCGTCGCCGAGCTCGACAAGTTCGTGATCGGACAGCAGGAGGCCAAGAAGGCCGTGGCCGTCGCCCTGCGCAACCGCTACCGGCGGCAGAAGCTCCCGCCCGAGCTGCGTCGTGAGGTCAGCCCCAAGAACATCCTCATGATCGGCCCTACGGGCGTGGGCAAGACCGAGATCGCCCGCCGCCTGGCGCGGCTCTCGGGCGCGCCCTTCCTCAAGGTGGAGGCCACCAAGTTCACCGAGGTGGGCTACGTGGGCCGCGACGTGGACTCGATCGTCCGCGACCTCGCGGAGGTGGCCTACCAGCTCGTCATGCGCGAGAAGACCGAGAAGGTCGCGGCGGTGGCGGCGCGCCTCGCCAGCAGCCAGATCGCCCAGATGCTGAACGTCCCCCACGAAGACGTCAGCGCCGGTCTGTACGACCACGAGTACGTCGAGGTGGAGGTCCCCGAGGAGCCCAAGCTCCCCTTCATGGGGATGCTCGGCGGCATGGAGGGGCAGATGCAGGGCCTACAGGACATGCTTTCGGGCCTTCTCCCCAAGCGCCCGGTGCGCCGGCGGATGCGCGTGGTGGAGGCCCGCGAGGTGCTCAAGAACCAGGAGGCCGAGCGGCTGGTGGACAAGGAGGAGGTCAGCCAGGAGGCGGTGCGCCGCGCCCAGGAGGACGGCATCGTCTTCCTGGACGAGATCGACAAGATCGCCGGTTCGTCGGCCGTTCAGGGGCCCGACGTCTCCGGCGAGGGGGTGCAGCGCGACCTGCTGCCCATCGTCGAGGGCACGGTGGTGAACACCCGGCTTGGCCCGATTTCCACCGAGCACGTGCTCTTCATCGGCGCCGGGGCGTTCAACGTCGCCAAACCCAGCGACCTGATCCCCGAGCTGCAGGGACGCTTTCCCATCCGCGTCGAACTCGCCGAACTCACGGCCGAGGACTTCGAGCGCATCCTGCGCCACACCGAGAACTCGCTCATCAAGCAGTACACCGAGCTGCTGGCCACCGACGGCACCGAGCTGGTCTTCGCCGACGAAGCCATCCGGGCCGTGGCCGACTTCGCCTACCGCGCCAACCGCGAACTCGAGGACATCGGCGCGCGGCGGCTCGCGACCGTGCTCGAGTACCTGCTCGAAGAGGTGAGCTTCCAGGTCGAGCTCGGCCGCGTCGAGATCACCAAGGAATACGTCGAAGAGCGCCTGGCTTCGGTTCTGGAGTCGGAAGATTTGTCGCGCTACATCCTCTAGGAGGCAGATCATGCGAAAACGGTCCTGGATTTGGTTACTTACCCTGGCAATGGCGATGGTGGGCTCGTCCTGGGCCCAGTCGGAGCAGGCCCAGCCCGAGCAGAAGGAGCCGAGCGTCAAGGCCTACCTGCTGGTGGGCGACGTCTACTACTCCTCCGGGGAGTACGACGCGGCGATGATCGCCTTCCGCCGGGCGCTGGAAAAAGAGCCCAACAACGTCTACGCGCTCTACGGCCTGGGCCGCACCCAGCTGAAGATGCACCAGTTCACCTCGGCGATCGAGAACCTCAAGCGGGCGATCGCGATCGACGGCAGCTACGCGCCGCTCTACGTGGCGCTGGCGCAGGCCTACACCGACCGCTACCTGTACGCCGAGGACAAGACGGCCGCCGAGGAGTTCCTGGACCAGGCGCTCCTCATCCTCGACGACGCGCGCACGATCGACCCCAACTACCACGCCATCTACAACCAGCGGGGCCTCGTCTACCAGTACAAGGGCCAGCTCGACAAGGCCGAGGCCGCCTTCAAGCAGGCCCTCGCCATCGCCCCCGACGACGCCGTGGTGCGTTACAACCTCGCCCAGGTCTACCTCTCGCAGGGGAAGCTGGACGAGGCGCTCGACATGCTGGCGCAGGGCGTGGCCGTCGACCCGGCCTCGGCGCAGCTGCAGCTGCTCTACGGCAAGGTGCTGGCCGTCAAGGGGCGCCTGGCCGAGGCCGAGCAGGCGCTGGCCAAGGCCACCGAGCTGGCGCCGCTGAACGCGAGCACCTGGCTCAACCTGGGGCAGGTGTACTACCTCGAAAAGAAGTACGCCGAGGCCATCGACACCCTGGACAAGGCGATCGAGCTCGACCCCCTGGGCTACCCGGAGGCGTACTTCTACCTGGGCCGCTCCCACCTCGAAGCCGGCCACGTCGACGACGCGCGGCTCAACCTTACCAAGGCGATCAAGCTCGCCCCCGACAACGCCGACTACCACTACTGGTTGGCCCGGGCGCTGATCGCGGCGGGGGAGAACGACGCGGCGCGTGCCGAGCTGGAACGCGCGCTCGAGCTCGCCCCCAACCACCAGGAGGCCAAGAAGGCCCTCTCCACGCTCAAGTAGTCCCGTCCAGGACCGTGGCCCGGGGGCGACCCCGGGCCCGCTTTTGCGCTGCGATTATGTTTGAAACATAACGCTGGGCCACGTATGATGGATTCCATGAAACCGCGCCTGCGCCTCGAAGTCTGGAGTCCGGACCACGCCGCGCCGGAGGCCTCGCTCGCCCAGCCCCTGCCGGAGCTGCAGGCCGAGCCCGTCGCTGCGGACGGCCCCTGGGCGCCCAAGCGCGAGGCGGCGCCGTGGACGGGCCCGCTCTTCTTCGTGGACGGGCGGTTCCGTACCGACGCCCTGATCTTCCTGGACGACGCGCCCGCGCTGCTCGCAAGCGTAGCCGTGGGGGCGGTGGGGCTCGAGCCCGGACGCGCCTTCTACGAGGAAGCGGCCTTCGCGGTGCGCCGCTTCCTGGTCGCCCCGCCCGGCGCCTGGCCCGAGCCGGTCTTCTCGCCGGCTCCCGGGCTCGACTACGAGCTCGTCGAAGCCGGAGGCGAACCCGAGGCGCTGCGCGCCGCGGCGATGGAGCGCCGGGGCGCTTTGGAGATGGGGCTGGGGGACGGGCTGCGCGCGCGTCATCCCGGAGCCCTGGTGCTGCACGACGGCCCCCTGCACCGGCTGCCGGCGGCCGCGACCGCGGGACGGCTCGGCTTCGCCAAGACCCACCACCGCGGTTACCTGAACGCCGAGCAGGCGGCGTTGTTGGGTGAGCTGGCGGCGGGTGAGCGCAGCCCGGTCTTCACTTTCACCCGCGGCGAGCGCCGTTTCTATTCGTGGTACCTGCGGCTGCCGCTCGAGCCCGAGCGGCCCTACGCGGCCGCGGCGACGCTGCTGCGGGTCGAGACCGCAGCTCCCGAGGCCGAGGCCCTACGGCTCGCGCCGGTTTCGCTTGGCGTCCTGCCGCGCCTGGCTTCGCGGCCCTTCCGGGACCCGCGCGCGCCGCAGAACCTGGTTCCGGTGGGGGCGCTCGAGCGCGAGCTGGGGCGCAGGCTGGGCAGCGCGGGCCTGATCCGCAGGCGGTTGCTCGAACACATTCGGCGGGAGGCGGTATGAAGAAAGAAGCGATCGGCGTCGTCCTCGGCAGCCGCGAGGCGACCCCCCTGGAGTTCTGGATCGGCATTCAAGACGGCCTGGTGCGCCTCGACGACGTGGTCTGGGTCGAGGCCGACCACGGCGGCCTCGTGGTGCGCTACTACGGCATGGTCGACCGGGTGCACAAGGTGCTCGAGGGCACCCAGTTCGACTCCGACACCTTCCTGGCCGCGGGCCACCTGATTCCCACCAACACCGCCTACGTGGCCCACGTGACGGTGACCCGGCTCGAGCCCGAGGAGTACCTGCCGCCGGACCCGGGCAGCCCGGTCTACCTGGCGCGGGGGGATTCCCTGGACGCCGCCCTCTACTACGACCGCATGAAGCAGAAACTCCCGGTCGGGTTCATGCGCAACGGCGAGCCCGCCTTCGTCAACCTCGCCTTCCTCGACGGCCGCCAGGGCGGGCACGTGAACATCTCGGGCATCTCGGGCGTCGCCGCCAAGACCAGCTACGCCCTCTTCCTGCTCCACAGCCTCTACACCTCGGGCGTGCTCGAGGACGCCGCCAGCGCCAAGACCCTGATCTTCAACGTCAAGGGACAGGACCTCTTCTACCTCGACCGCCCCAACCGCGAGCTGGCTCCTGAAGAGCGCGAGCGCTACGCGGCCATGGGCCTCGCCGCCGAGCCCTTCGCGAGCGTCGCCTTCTTCGCCCCGCCGCGGCTCGCGCAGGGCCAGGGCCATATCACGCCCAGCAGCCACCGGGCGGAAGGCGTGCGGGCGTACCACTGGTCGCTCGTCGACTTCTGCCGGGACGGCCTTCTGCCCTTCCTCTTCAGCGACCGCGGTGCGATGAGCAACCTGGGCTTTCTGATCGACCACGTCACCGCGCGGCTGGCGGCGCTGGCCCACGGCCAGGAGGGCCCCGAGCTCTACGTGGACGACTGGCCCGAAGGGCCAACCGCCGAGGCTGGTGTTTTCGATTCGCTTGGTCGGGTCAAGATAGACAGCTTCGGGCGGTTGGTGGACTATCTGGAGTTCCAGCTCTTGGGTGCCGAAAGTGAGGGCGAGGCGGCGAGCGGCAACCAACGTTGGACCGCGCGCCAGCACACCGGCACCCTGCAGGCCTTCGTGCGCCGCCTGCGCGCCGCGGCCCGCAACGTGGGCCATCTCATCCGCGGCGATGCCCCCAGCAACGCGCCCGATCCCCTGGGAAGTTCGGCACAAATCAACGTCGTGGACCTCCACAACCTCAGCCCCCAGGCGCAGATGTTCGTGGTGGGCTCACTCTTGCGCCGTGTCTTCGGCGCCAAGGAGTCGGGCCGGCACCGGGGCAAGGTCTTCGTGGTGCTCGACGAGCTCAACAAGTACGCCCCGCGCGAGGGCGAGAGCCCCATCAAGGACATCCTCCTCGACATCGCCGAGCGCGGCCGCTCGCTGGGGGTCATCCTCATCGGCGCCCAGCAGACGGCCAGCGAGGTGGAGCGGCGGGTGGTGGGCAACGCCGCGGTGCGGGTGGTGGGCCGGCTCGACGCCGCCGAGGCCGAGCGCCCCGAGTACCGCTATTTGCCCGGGGCCTTCCGCGACCGGGCGCTGATTCTCCCCCAGGGCACGATGATCCTTCACCAGCCCGAGGTGCCCGTTCCCGTCGCCGTCCAGTTCCCTTATCCTGCCTGGGCGACCAAGGCCAGCGAGGCCGCGCAGGACGTATCCGACGAGGCGCTCAAGGACGAGCTGGGTCTATAGAATCGAACCATGGCTCTGAGGCTCCTCCACACCGCCGACTGGCACCTGGGCAAGGTGCTCAAGGGCGTGGACCGCACCCCGGAGATCGCCTCGGCCCTCGCCGATCACCTGCGCATCGTGCGCGAGGAGAAGATCGACCTGGTCGTCGTCGCCGGCGACCTCTTCGACCGCCCGCGGGTGAGCGCCGAGGCCGAGGCCGCGGCCTTCGAGTTCTTCCTGGGATTGCGCGAGCTGGGGGTGCCGGCGCTGGTGATCAGCGGCAACCACGACTCGCGCCCGCGCCTGGAGGCGCTGGCGCCGCTGCTGGAGCTCGCCGGCGCGCACGTGCGTGGCGAGCTGCGGGTGCGCGGCGAGGGCGGGGCGGTGCGGCGCGACTGGGGCGAGGCGGCGCTGCTGCCCTTTCTTTCCGAGCGGCGCGCCGTCAAGGCGGCGCAGCTGCTCGAAGCCGACGAGGGGAGCTGGCAGCACGGCTACTCGGAAACCGTGGGCAGGCTCATCGCCAACCTGACCGCGGGCTTCGGTCCCGGCCGCATCAACCTGCTCGTCGCCCACCTGACCCTCGCCGGAGCCAACCTGAAGCTGGGCGGGGGCGAGTTTAGCTTCTACGTGGGCAACAGCTACGCGGTGGACCCGGCGTACCTGCCCACGAGCGCGACCTACGTGGCCCTGGGGCACATCCACCGGCAGCAGAAGGTTACGGACGCTCCGGCGGCCTGGTACTCGGGCTCGCTGGTGCAGCTCGACTTCGGCGAGGGCGAGGACGCCGAGCGGGGGGTGCTGGTGGTGGAGCTCGAGCCCGACCGGCCGCCCGTCGTCCACCCGCTCAACCCCGGCTGGGGCAAGCCGCTGCGCACGTTTCGCCTCGACCCCGAGCAGCTGGACCGCCGTCTGCCCGAGGTGGAAAACTGGCCCGGCTACGCCAAGCTGGTGCTCGCTGGCCCGCCCAACAGCGCCCTGCGCGAGCGGCTGTATCAGGACAACCCGCACCTGCTCGAGGTCCGCTTCGAGACCGAGGCCCCCGACCCCCTGGCCGAGGCCGCGGCCAAGGTGGAGACCCTGAGCTGGCCCGAGGCCTACGAACGCTACCTGCGCGAGGTGCGGGGGCTCGAGGAAATGGACGCGTTGCTCGCCGCTTTCCGCGAGCTTTACGAGGAGGGGCATGCGTCCGCTTAGGCTCGACCTCGAAGGGTTCGGCGCCTTCGCCCGGCACGCGTCGGTCGACTTTTCCGACGTCGAGCTCTTCGCGATCACCGGCCCCACGGGTTCGGGGAAGACGACGCTGCTCGACGCCGTGACCTTCGCCCTCTACGGCGAGACGCCGCGCATGGGGCGCAAGGGGCTGAAGGCGCTGCTTCACCCCGGCGTCAAGAAGGCCTGGGTGCAGCTGGTCTTCCGGCTGGGGGACGAGGTCTGGCGGGTGACGCGGGTGATCGCCGGCAAGACCGAGGCGCGGCTCGAGCGGCAGATGGGCGCGGAGTGGCAGCTTTCCAGCGCCTCGGAAAAGGTGAAGACGCTCAACGCCGCCGTCGAGCGGCTTTTGGGCCTCGACTACGACGCCTTTACCCGCGCCATCCTGCTGCCGCAGGGACGGTTCGACGCCTTCCTCAAGGGCGACAGCCGCGAACGGCGCGAGCTGCTCTTCTCGCTCTACGGCCTCGCGGGCCTGGCCGGGCTGCGCGAGCGGGCGGTGGCGCGGCTGGGCGAGCTGCGCGAACGTCTGGCCGAGGCCCGCACCATGACCGCGCACCTCGAGGGCGTGGACGCGGCCGCCGTGGAGGCTGCGCGGGAAGAACACAAGCGGCTCGCGGAGGAGCGGGACCGGCGCGCCGCGGAGATCGCCGCACTCGAGCGGGAGCTGAGCGCACTGGACGAGCTGGCGGAGCTCTGGCAGGAAAAGCGTACCCTGGAAGGCCGCCAGAAGGCGCTGGAGGCCGAAGCGGAGGCCATGGCGGAGGTGGAGGGCTGGCTCGAGCGCGCCCGCGCGGCCGAGCAGGCGCTGCCCGAAGTGCGCCGCCTGGAGGACGCCCGCAGAAGGCTTGAGCGCCAGAACCGCGAACTGGGTAAGAAAGAAGAAGCCTACCAAAAGGCGAAAAACGCTTGGGAACGCGTGAACGAGGCCTTCGACGAGCGCCTTCTCGAGGACCTGCGCACCCGCGCCGCGACCCTGCCCCTGCTCGAGGCCAAGGCGCGCACCCTGGCGGCTTTAGGCGGGGCCACGGCGGGGGAGGGGGTCGAGGACTACCAGGAAGCGACCTACCGGCAGCTGGAAAGCCAGCTTCGCGCCGCCGAGGAGCGCCGCAAGGCCCTGGCCGAGGCCGAACGTCTGCGAAAACGGGCGGCGCAGCTGGAAAAACGGATCGCCGATCTGGAAAAAGAACTTGCCGCGGCCACGGAGCGCCGGGAAAGGCTCAAAGAGGCGGGCGTGGAGCTCAGAAGAAAGCTGGACGAGCTCAGGCAGCGGCTCAGCGCCGAGCGCCGCCGTGCCGACGTGGCCTCGTTTCGCCATCTGCTCAGGCCCGGCGAGCCCTGCCCGCTTTGCGGGCAGCCGGTGCACGAACCGCCCCCGGCCGCCCAGAGCCCGCTGGCCGGGCTGGAGGCCGAGGCCGAACGGCTGGCCGCCGAGCTCGAGGAAAAACGCGGTGCCTGGCGCGAGGCGGAAGGCGAGATCAAGGGCATGAGGGAACGCCTGAGCGACGGGCGAAAGCAGCTGGCCGAGCTCCGGGAAGACCTTAGTCGCGCCGAAGCGGTCGCCGGCGCCCGGGGCCCCGAAGACGTGGAACGGCTGGTTGCGCGGCTGGCCGCCATGCGCCGCGGCCTGGCCGCGGAACTGGAGCGGATGACCGGCGGCCGGGACCCCGAAACCTACGCGCGCGAACTGCGCAGCAGGCTCGCCGAGCTGGAGCGCCGCGCCAAGGAGTTGGAGAGGGCGAAGCGAGCGCTCGACCAGGCGCAGGAAGAGCTCGCGCGCGCCCGCGAGCGCCACGCCGCCCTGGCCGAGGCGCTGGGGCCGCTGGAGGAGAGCGTGGCCGCGCTGCTGGGGCAGCTGGGGTTCGAGGGGCCGGAGCAGGTGGAAGCGGCCCGCCGCAGCCCCGAAGAGCTCGAGCGGCTGGCTGCGCGGCTGGCCTCCTGGCGCGAGGAGCGGGCCTACGTGGCGAAGCGGCTCGACGAGGTGACCCGGTCGCTCGCCGGCAAACCGGAGGTGGACCCCCAGGCACTCCGGACGAAAAAGGAGCGGCTCGAAGCCGCGGTCCAGGCCCGTGCCGAGCTGGAAGCCCAGCTGGGCCGGCTGGAGGAGAGGATCGACCGCCTGGAGCGCGACCTCGCGCAGAAACGCGAGGCGGAAAAGCGGGCGGCGGAGCTGGTCGGGCAGGTGGGCGTTTGGGAGCAGCTGGCCGAGGACCTGAAAGGGCACAAGTTCCCGGACTACCTGCTCGAGCGTCTGCAGCTCGACATGCTGGCCCGCGCCTCCGAGCTGCTGTTCGCCCTCTCGCAGCACCGCTACCGTTTTCGTCTGGCCGACGGCGTCTACCACGTCGAAGACCTCTGGACCGGCGCGGTGCGGCCGGCCAAGACGCTTTCCGGGGGCGAGACCTTTCTCGCCTCGCTCAGCCTGGCGCTCTCGCTTTCCGAACACCTCTCGCGCGGCCGTCTGGGCGCGCTCTTCCTCGACGAGGGTTTCGGCACCCTCGACGCCGAGGCGCTGGAGCTGGCCGCCGAGGTGCTCGAGGCCCTGCCCACTCAGGGGCGGATGGTGGGGGTGGTGACCCACGTGCCCGAGCTGGCCCAGCGGCTGCCGGCGCGGCTCGTCGTCGAGAAGGCGCCCCAGGGGAGCCGGGTGCACTGGGAAGGGTAACCCCGGTGCTATACTGAACCCGGTTTGAGTAAGAAACGCATCTTGCACAACACCCTCATCGTCATGGCGGGCACGCTGGCCAGCCGGGTGCTGGGGGTGGTGCGCCAGGGCGTGCTCAACAACTTCTTCGACAAGTCCCTCACCGACGCCTTTCTGGTCGCCTACCGGGTGCCCAACCTCTTCCGCGAAATCCTGGCCGAGGGGGCGGTGACCAACGCCCTCATCCCCGTCCTCGCCGAGCTGCCCGAAAGCGAACGCGAGCGGTTCAAGCGCCGCTTCGCGGCCTTCCTGTTGGGGGTCAACCTGCTGGTCGTGGGGCTCGGGGTGCTCTTCGCGCCGCAGCTGGCCGCGCTCTTGCTGGCGGCGGATACGCCGCTCGACCCCGCGCTCGTCACCTACCTGATCCGCCTGGTCATGCCCTTCCTGCTGGCCATCAGCATGTCCGCGCTCTTCGGGGCCTTCCTGCAGTCCGAAGAGCGCTTCTTCGGACCCAGCTTCGCGCCGCTGGCCTACAACGTCGCGGCGATCGCGGTGATGCTCGCCTGGCCGGGCAGCGCCACCGCCCTGGCCCTGGCCTACGTGCTGGGCGGTTTTCTGCAGGCGGGGGTGCAGATCCCGGCGCTCAGGGGCTTTGCGTTGGAGTTCGCCTGGCATCCCGCCATCCGTCAGGCCTCGTTGCTGATGGCGCCCTTCGTCTTCACCACCTCCACCCGCCAGTTCCTGATCGTCGTGCTCTACGCCCTCATCACCGGCCTGCCCGAAGGCGCGGTTACCGGGTTCAGCAACGCCGACATGACCTACCTGATGGCGCTGGGGTTGTTCTCGGTCTCGCCGGCGACGGCGCTCTACCCGCGGCTCTCGGCGCTCGCGGCCGCGGGCGACCGCGCGGGGTTCGCGCGGCTCCTGGGGCAGGGGCTCGAGCGGGTGGCCGTGCTGCTCGGCTGGTCGGGCGCGCTCATGGTGGCGCTGGCGCCCTGGATCGTGGCCGTGCTCTTTGCCTGGAAGCCGGGCTTCGACGCCGACGTCTTTCGCTTCAGCGTCGAGGCCATGCGCGCGCTGGGGCTGGCGCTGGTGCCCTGGGGGCTTTACAACCTCTACGTACGCGGACTCTACGCCCAGAAACTGATCCGGGTGGCCGTGATGATCAGCGCCGGCCTGCTCCTGCTCAACACCCTGGGCTACTACCTGCTCGTGCCCTACGGGATGTTCGTGCTCAACCTGGCCACCTTGGGGGCGGGGTTGGTGGGCATGGTGTGGATGATCGCTCTGTACGGGGGGCGGGAGCTGCTTGCGCCGGCGGGGCAGGCGGGGCTCGTCCTCAAGGTGACGCTGGCCATGATCGCCGGCGGCCTGGCCGCGGCGTGGGCGGCGGCGGGGGTGGGGCCGGCGCGCGACCTCGTGGTTTCCTTTCTTCCCCTGTTGGTGGGAGCGGCCGCGGGCAGCGCGGTCTACTTCGTGGCCGCGCGGCTTTTGGGCCTGCCCCTGAAGCTGCGCTAACGGGCTGCTTGCGGCAACCCTGCGGTGGCCCGGCGACGCGGCCGCGCTCCGGATCAAACCAGGAACAGGCCCGGAATCGGGGTGCGCTGCGAAGGCCCGCTGTTCCGAACGAGCGGGCCACCCTGCCCGCGCGATCCCGGATCAAGTCCGGAATCTTAATTGGTGCAGAGGAGGCGCCGATCGCTTGAAGCAAGGAAGGTGGCGGAAATGCCGGTTTGCTTGGCGTACGCCGCCTCGATAAGATACCCGATCTCACCGGCTGCGCCGGTTCGTCGGGGATGACGAAAGGGGCTGGGTGGCCCAAATCCAAGGCCCCGGGTTGCGCGGCCTTGGGCCTCTTGCCCCGGATGAAGAGGGGCGGTTGAAGCAACCACGACAAAATAGATCCCCGACCTTGACGCTTCGCCCCTCGTCGGGGATGGCGAAGGCTACCCGTCATTCCGGACGATTCAACCGCTGGGTTGGCGAGATTCCGGATCAAGTCCGGGCAGGCCTGGAATCTCGACCGGTACCGCGAAATCCGTCATTCCGGACGAGCGGGCCACCTGGCCCGCGAGAGCCGGAATCTTGCTGGGTGTGCGTTCGCGGAGCCGCTCGCTTGGGGCACGATTGGCAACATCAGCGTATAGGCCCACTCGTAACCCGCAGCCACCATAAGATCCCCGATCTCGGTGCTCCGCACCTCGTCGGGGATGACGCAAATAGAGGCTTGGGATGTAAGGGGCGGGATGTAGGGGACGGAGGAGGCAGAGGAGACGATGGGGGCGCATAAGTATCGGTTCTTCACGGCTTTTAGGTCGCGAAGAAAAGGTGGGTAGGCTTACAGCCGTTTCCTGTTGATTCTGCCACACTTCTCTCCGGCTCCTATACGTCTGCCGCCCACCGTCTACCACGTACCATGCACTTCGCACCGTCGTCATCCGTCATTCCGGACGAGCGGGCCATGCGGCCCGCGAGAGCCGGAATCTTGCTGGGTGTGCGTTCGCGGAGCCGCTCGCTTGGGGCACGATTGGCAACATCAGCGTATAGGCCCACTCGTAACCCGCAGCCACCATAAGATTCCCGATCTCGGTGCTCCGCACCTCGTCGGGGATGACGAAAATAGGGGTAGGGGGTGGGGTGTAGGGGACGAAGGCGGCGGAGGAAACGAATGGGGCGCGCAAGAATCGGATCTGCGCGGCTGGGGATGGCGAAGAAAAAGCTGGTGGACCTCCATCCGCTGGCCGCTGGCCCTGCGCGTCCTCAGTCCGGCTCCTGTCCGCCAATTGCCTACAAATTACCTACCACGCACCACGTACTACGTACTGCGTACCGCAGTTCTCCGTCCTTCCGGACGAGCGGGCCACCCGGACCGCGTGGTCCCGGATCAAGTCCGGAGCAGGTCCGGAATCTAGCTTTGCGCGGTTAACAGGCCTGCGGTTCGGGGCATGGTAGCCGACGACGGTGCGTCGGTTTGTCCTCGCCTAAAGCTCGTAGCAAGCCAAGATTCCCGATCTCGGCGCTTCGCGCCTTGTCGGGAATGACGAAAAAGGGCGGGTGAGCGGCCACGACAAGATCCTCTAACTCACCGGCTGCGCAAGTTCACCGGGGATGACAAAAAGGAGGGCTGGGTGGCGTCACTACAAGACCACGGGTCGCGCGGCCTGCGGCTACTTGCGCGGGGTGACGAGGGGATGGTGGGCAGGTCGTTCCTTTTGGAAAACCTTTCCGTCATTTCAGCTAAGCGAGCCGCATGGCTCGCGCGAGCTGGAATCTAGACCGGAGGCGTCCCCATCGCGCGTGGAAGGCCAAAGGCCACCACGACGACGTCGCAGCGACCGCAACACGACCTCCAACTCGGTTCTGGACCCAGCTCTCGCTGGGGTGACGTGAAAGGACGATTCTCGGTCTGTTGGTTGCTGACGCCTGCTTATGCACGAACGCACCACCGGAGGCGATTAACGGTTGAAGGACGTTTCCACAAGCTACGGGCCACATGCTTGTTGTTGCCTCCCCCTTCGGGGGAGGCGGCCGCAGGCTGGAGGGGGGTTATTTGGAACAGTACGTGGTACGTAGTACGTGGTGCGTGGTCAAGGCAACGTCTGGAGCGCGCGGAACGACCTGATGCGCGGCTTCCACAAGCTGCATGCCACAGGCCACTTCCCGCTTTTCCCGATTCCCCGGACGAGACCGGCCCGGCCGAGATCCGGGGTCCATGCAGGAAGAAAAACCGAGATTGGGTTAACGCTACCTGGCCCAGCGTCGAGCAGCAAGCTTCGGCTACTTTCGTTTGAAGCCGGTTCATCTGCAGCGGCTAAACCGTGGACATCAACGCGGCATGGACCCCGGCTCGCGGCCTTGGCCGGGGACGCGAACAGCTTCTACCGGCCATCTATGTCTCCCCGGACGAGGCGGCACGCGCCGCCGAGATCCGGGGTTCATGCCGGGCGGTAAGCCGAGGTTCCGCCTTGGCCTACCCCCCCCCCCCCCCCCCCCCAGGGGCGCAGGCTGCAGGTCCTTACCCTCAAGCGCCGTGTACCGCTCATCCACGATTCATTCCACACGGGTACGGGCCCATCTGTTTTCCGTAGCATCCGGGCGGACACCCGGGTCCGCCCCTACGATGAACCACGGACCACGCACCGCGCACGGCCCTTCAACGAGCCTTGCGATACGGTTCCGGATTGTCCGATTCAGCACATCATTTGGGCGGACACGCTGGTCCGCCCCGACGACGTACCACCTACTACGTACCACGCACCACGCACCGCTTCGCTACGGCTCCAGCCGGTGCCGGTCGCGCGGGAAGGCGCGGGCGTAGCGCACGTTGGGCAGGCCGATCAACTTCTGCGTGAAGCGCTCGGCGCCGATGGCGAAGCCGCCGTGCGGCGGCATGCCGTACTTAAAGACCTCGATGTAGTCGCGGAAGCGCTCGGGGTCCATGCCCTTCTTTTCGAGCTGCTGCACGATCACCGCCGGATCGTGGATGCGCTGACCGCCCGAGGTGATCTCCAGTCCGCGGAAGAGCAGGTCGTAGCCGCGGGTGAGGCCGTCGCCGGTGGGGTAGGTGTAGAAGGGCCGCACCTCCTCGGGATACTGGACGATGAAGACGAAGTCGGTGCCGTACTTTTCCGAAAAATACGCACCCAGGGCCCGCTCGGCCTCGTCGTTGAGGTCGGCGCCCATGCCCAGCCCCAGCTCTTCCTTGACGATGCGCCTCGCCTCGGCGTAGGGCACCCGGGGGATTTCGCGCGGGAGCTTGGGCAGCTCCACCTCCAGCAGCTTCAGCTCGGGCCCGGCCGTCCGGGCCGCTTCCTCCAGCATGGCCCGCACCAGCTCCTCCTCGAGCGCCATCACGTCCTCGTCCGACTCGATGAAGCCCATCTCCACGTCGAGGCTCAGGTACTCGTTGAGGTGGCGGCTGGTGGCGTGCTCCTCGGCGCGCCAGACGGGGGCCACCTCGTAGACGCGCTCGTAGACGCCCACCATGATCTGCTTGTAGAGCTGGGGGCTCTGGGCCAGGTAGGCCGACTCGCCAAAGTAGTCCACCTCAAACAGGTTGGCCCCGCCCTCGGCGCCGGCGCGCACCAGCTTGGGGGTGAAGATCTCGGTAAAGCCCTGAGCGTCCAGGTACTTGCGGAAGCCGCGCACCAGCGCGGACTGGATCTTTAGCGGCGCCCGGGCCTTCTCGCCGCGCAGGGTCACGTAGCGGTAGGTGAGCAGGGTCTCGGGGTTGGCGCGCCATTCTTCCTTGGGAATCTCCACCGGGGTGGGCTGCTCGGAGGCCTGCAGCACCTCCAGATCTTCGGCCCGGACCTCGTAGCCGCCGGGGGCCTTGTCGCTTTCCACCGTAACCCCGCGCACCCGTACGGCCGACTCGGGCAGGGGCAGCTTCAGCCCGCCGGGCAGCACCACCTGCACGATGCCGCTGCGGTCGCGAAGCAGGATGAACTGAATTCCCCCCAGGTCGCGCCGCCAGTGCAGCCAGCCCTGCAGTTCGACCTCTTCGCCTACCTTGCCCGGTACCTCGCTCGTCAACGTTCGTTCCATCGTCGTCCTCTTTCACGAAAAAGCCCCCGGTTCAATAGGGAACCGGGGGGAAGGCCACGTTCCCCCGCTAGCGGTCGTTATTCAGCAGCCCGCGCATACTAATGCAAGTCTATGCGCCATTCGCTAAATGGTCAAGACCCACTTTTCAATCGACTTTTCAGTTCGGGCTTTCCAGCCCTTCTTAATTTTTGATTTATCTTATCTCGCCTCTTTTCAAATCGGATTGGTTTGACGAAGATATGATCAAATAAAGATTGCAACACATCTAACAACCATTCAGCTTCTCCAACCTCGACATCCACAATGCTTCCAGTGTCTTTATATTTAACAGGATGAGCGGCAAAATTACCGATGACGCGAACCGCGTCGATTTCTTCTGCGAGGTATCCAGGAGTATTTTCCTGCTCAATAAACTCCTCGATTTCTTTATTTAAGTTCCCGTGATTAATGTTAAGTTCATTATGAAGTAAATCTTGTAACAAGCGTCTACTGATGGCTGCGCTAGCTTTCGGACTAGTGGCAAGTATATCAAATGCTTCAAAAAACTCTTTTCTATACCTCTCTGGGACTTCGTTTGGGATGTCCGCTTGCTTAGGCGGAGGGTATATGATTCCATCAAAAAATATGTTTGATAAAAAGAAGTCCTCGTCTATCCAGGCATCTGAATCGTAGTCGTACTTTCCTCCGCCCTTTACTTCCCCATGGCGCGCGCGAATAAGAGGAGAATCGCAGCTTAGACAGTAGCTGACAAAAATCTGTTCTCCAAGACCATCAGAACTAATATAAATAGTTGTTTCTTCCCATTTGTCAATGTAGATGGCGACGCCGCAAATGGGACATTTCAGCTTCATTGCAAGGTCTTCCGTCATCGTTATGAGAATTAGGCTTCCCAGGCTTTGAGCAACTCGAGCAGCTCTGCGGGCTTGCAGACGGTGAAGAACGATTCCCGCACCTCTTCCTGGCGTACGAACTGGCCGTGGTGGTCCGCCAGCAGCGCTTCGCGCACCTCCTCGGGTTTGCTGCGCACCTTCTCGAGCTTGAGGTCACCCGAGGGCGCGTAGTAGACGCGGTAGATCAGCCCCACCTGGCGGCGCTCGGCCTCGAGGCCGTCTTCGTTTTCCCAAACCTCGTAATCCAGGGCTTCCAATACCTTGCGCGCTTCTTCCAATGCGACCTTCGTGCTCATGGCAGCACCTCCAGCTGGCTGGGGCTGTTGATGATCATCTCGTAATACCCGGCGTAAATCTTGATCCGGCCCGTCGCCCGCACCTTCTTGCCCAGGTAGGCCTCGGGGAAGGGCTGGTCGAACTCGCCGTAGACCCGCGGGAAGAAGACGAGGCGGAAGGCGTCGGTGGTGGTGTCGAACTTCAGGAAGGCTACGCCGGTGCGGCTTTCCACCTGCGCGATCCTGCCTTCCACGGTCACGACGCGCCCGTAGTATTTGGGCGCTTCGGTCCAGGGGACCACGCCCTCCACCGGCGGCAGCAGGAAGGGGTTGTCCGGGCGGGCGTTCTTCCAGTCGGCCTCCATGGTGCGCAGCAGCCGGAAGAACGCGCGCGGCTCGCCTGCGGCCGTAAGAATCGCGCCCAGCTCGCGGTTGGCGTTCATGGAGCTCTGGCTCATGTTGATCGAGCCCACCAGCGCGGTGTTGCCGTCGGCGACGATCACCTTGGCGTGCACGTAGGGGCTGGGCAGGTAGCGCAGGCGCACCCCCGCCTTGCGCAGCCGCTCGGCCCCCGGAACGAAGTAAGTGTTTTCCTTGGGGTCGGCGGGGCTGCCGACGAGGCGCACGTCGACGCCGCGGGCCACTGCTTCCTCGATCGCCGCGATCACCTCCTCGTCCACCATCCCCGCCTGCTCCAAGAAGAGGGTCTTGCGGGCACCGCGGATGAGGCCCAGCACCTTTTCGCGGGCGTTGCCCTCGCGCACGCCCCGCACCACCCGGTCGGGGCTCCAGACCAGCCGGGCGCGCGAAAGGTCGATGCGCTGGCCGTGCCAGTCGGCGTCGAAGACGCGGGCGATCTCGCGCACCCAGTCGGGGCGTTCGGTCACCAGCATGTACTCGCGGTTGGCCTTGAAGGTGGACCCCGTCAGGTTGCCGCTGCCGAACCAGGCGACGCGGTCGTCGATGACCATGCTCTTTTCGTGCACGAAGACGAAGCGGAAGGGTTTGGAGAGGCGCAGCTCCACCCCGCGGTCGCGCAGCGCGCTGATGACCTCCATGCTGGGGCGGCCGCCGGCGGGCTCGCGCTCCATCAGCACCCGCACCTCGACGCCGCGTCGGGCCGCGCGGCCCAGGGCCTCGACGACGTCCATGCGGCTGGGAGTCCAGAGGTAGATCTTGAGCCGAATCGAGGACTCGGCGGTGTCGATGAGCTGGATCAGCGGCTCTACGCCGTCGTCGGGCTGGACCCAGAGCGTGGGCTGGGGGGCGGCGAAGGCCAGGCCGATCAGGGCGAGCGCTGCGGTGATGAGTCCTCGCATGAACGTCCTCCTAAGGGCATTGTAGACCCGGGGTGCGGCGGTCTTGGTTAATCCTGCGGCTCGATGCGGCGCAGCTCGGCCTGGGACCAGGCCTGCTCGACCAGCGCCTCCACGTCGAGGTCGCTCTCGGCGCGCTCGAGCTGCTCGGGGGTGCTCCTGGTGGCGGGGCGCTTGGGTTCCAGGAAGCTGCAGCAGTCCTGCTGGGGCAGGATGGAGATCGCATAGGTGCCGATCTTCTGCGCCTCGGCGATCACCTCGGTCTTGTCCATGCCGATGAGGGGGCGCAGCACCGTCATGCCCACCGCCCGTTCCACCGCGTGCAGGTTCTCGAGCGTCTGGCTGGCCACCTGGCCCAGGGCGTCGCCCGTCACCAGCGCCCCCGCCCCTTCGCGCGCGGCGGCGCGCTCGGCGATGCGGTACATGAAGCGCCGGTAGAGGAGGGTACGGTAGCGCTCGGGGCTGTGGGCGAAGATCTGCTCCTGAACGTCCGCCAGCGGCACCACGTAGAGCTTGGCGGGCCCGTGCCAGCGGGCCAGCACCTCCAGCTCGGCCACGGTCTTGCGCAGCGAGTCGAGGCTGGTGTGGGGGTAGGAGTGGAAGTGGACGTAGACGGGTCGGGCGCCGCGCTTGGCCATGCGCCAGGCGGCGACGGGGGAGTCGATGCCGCCGCTGATGAGCACGACGACCCGGGCGCTCGCGCCCACGGGCAGGCCGCCGGGGCCGGGGGTGCGCTGGGCCGAAGTGAAGACCCAGGCCTCGTCTTCGTAGAACTCGACGAAGACCTCGACGTCGGCCCCCTTGAGGCGCACCGGGCGGCCGGTGGCGGCGACGATGCGGGCGCCGATCTCGCGCTCGGCCTCGGGCGAGGTGAAGGGCAGGCGCTTGTTGGCGCGCTTGGCGCGCACCCGGAAGCTGCCGGGCCGGGCCTCGAGCAGCTCGAGCGCCGCCTCGGCGACGCGGCCGAAGTCCACCGGGGCGGTGCGCACCCGCGCGAAGTAGGCCACCCCGAAGACTCGGGCCAGCCGCTCCTCGACCTCGGCCGCGCGCGCGGGCTCGGCCTCGACGAGCAGGCGGCCGTGCAGCAACCGCACCGTCGTATCCGGCCCCAGCGCGTCGCGCAGGCGTTGGGCCAGCAGCTGCTCGAAGCGGCGGCGGTTCTTCCCCTTGAGACCGATCTCGTGGTAGTGCACCAGGAAACGGACCGGGGTCACCATCGGAACAACCTCTCTGCGTTCGCGTCGGTGGTGCGCTCCATCGCCCCTGAGCCGACGCCGCGGGCGAGGGCCAGGGCCTCGAGGGTGTAGCGCACGAAGGCGGGCTCGTTCCTCTTGCCGCGCTTGGGCACCGGGGGCAGGTAGGGGCTGTCGGTCTCGACGAGCAGCCGGTCCGCGGGCAGAGCGGCCGCGGCCTCGCGCAGGTGGGCGTTCTTCTTGTAGGTCAGGTTGCCCGCGAAGCTGACGTAGCCCCCCAGCTCGAGCCCGGTCTCGGCGAGCCGCAGGTCGCCGCCGAAGGCGTGCAGCACGAAGCGGGGCGGGCGGTGCTGGCGCAGCCAGGCTTCGAGGTCGCGCTCGGCGGCGTCGGAGCCGTCCTTGGAGCGCACGTGGAAGACCATGACCAGGTCGTGCGCCAGGGCGAGTTCCAGCTGAAACGCGAGCACCCGGAACTGGGCTGCGGGGGTGGCCGCGTCCCAGTAGTAGTCGAGGCCGGTCTCGCCGCTGGCGCGCACGCGGGGGTGCGCCGCCAGCGCCCGCAGCCGTTCGGCCACCTCCTGAGAGAAGGCCTCGGCCTCGGTGGGGTGCAGCCCCACGCCGGCGTAGACGTTGGGCCAGGCCTCGGCAAAGCCCAGGGCGGCCTCGCTGCTGGCGGTGTCGGTGCCCAGCGTGAGGACGGCGCGCAGGTCGCGGGCGCGCTCCAGGGCTTCGCCGGGGGCCTCGAGGCGGTCCAGGTGGGCGTGGGTGTCGGTCATGCCGAACGTAGGGTAGCACAAAAGTCTAACCGTCCTGGCCAGGGGCTTATTTCCCATGCGTAGGCTCACAAAACTAGTGCTAGAATGAGCGGCGGTTTTGGGGCCGGAGCCCCAACCCTACGGAGGGTAAGATGCGAGACGTAACGCTGGCCATCGCCGGTTCGGGTGGGGACGGGGTCATCACCGCGGGTGATTTCATCGTCCAAGCCGCGGCCCGGAAGGGTCTTCATGCCTTCATGCTCAAGTCCTACGGGCCTCAGATCCGCGGCGGAGAATCTTCGGCGCGGATTCGCATATCGGACCGGCCCATCTACAGTCAGGGCGACTACGTCGACTTCCTGGTCGTCTTCAGCTGGAAGGACTTCAACCGCTTCCTCGACGAGATCCAGCTGCGCAAGGGCGCGGTGGTCCTCTACGACGAGGCCGACACCACCCCGCGCGAAGAGTTCCCCATCGACGCGGACCTGGAAGTCGAGTACATCGCCGTGCCCTTCAAGAAGATGGCCGCCGAGGAGATCAAGGTCCCCCTCACCAAGAACATGGTGGCGCTGGGCGTGATCTCCGAGCTGTTGCGCCTCCCGCTCGAAGCCATCAAGGACGCGGTCATGAAGAAGTTCGGCAAGCGCAAGCCCGAGGCCGCCCAGGTCAACCTGCAGGCGATCGACCTGGGCAAGGCCTGGGTCAACGAGCACCTGCCGCAGGGGACCCAGATCGCCCTCGACGCCGAGGGCTCGGGCGAGCCCAAGCTGGTCATGACCGGCGACGACGCGGTGGCCTTCGGCGCCATCCACGCCGGCGTCAAGGTCTTCGCCGGCTACCCCATCACTCCGGCGAGCCCCATCCTCGAGTTCCTCTCCAAGTGGCTGCCCCACTTCGGCGGCGCGGTGGTGCAGACCGAGGACGAGATCGCGGCCATCACCTACGCCATCGGCGCCAGCTGGGCGGGCAAGCAGGCCATGACGGCCTCGAGCGGCCCCGGCATTGCGCTGAAGCAGGAGGCCTTCGGTCTCGCGGCGATGGCGGAGATCCCCCTGGTCGTCGTCAACGTCCAGCGCGTCGGGCCCTCCACCGGCATCCCCTCCAAGAGCGAGCAGGCCGACCTCTTCCAGGCGATCGGCGGAACCCACGGCGACGTGCCCCGGGTCGTCCTCGCCCCCAGCGACGTCGAGGACAACTTCCAGGTCGCGGTCGAGGCCTTCTACCTGGCCGAGAAGTACCAGATCCCGGTCATCATCCTCTCCGACCAGTTCCTCGGTGAGCGCAGCGAGACCGTCGAGGCCGAGGTGCTCTTCGCCCGCAAGCGGGTGATCAGCCGCCAGCTGGCGGGGCCCAACGACCTCAAGGATTACAAGCGCTACAAACTCACCGACACCGGCGTCTCGCCCATGGCCGTGCCCGGGATGCCCGGAGGGCAGCACATCATCAGCGGCCTCGAGCACCACGAGGACGGCCGCCCCACCTCGAGCGGCACCCTGCACCAGGTCATGAGCGAGAAGCGCGCCCGCAAGCTGCCGCTGATCGCTGAGGAGTCGGGCTTCGTGCGCGTCTACGGCGACGAGGACGCCGAGCTCGCGGTGCTGGCCTGGGGCTCCTCCAAGGGCGCGGTGCGCGAGGCCGTCGAGCGCGCCCAGGAAGCGGGCATCAAGGTGAAGGCCATCGTGCCCCAGCTCATCTACCCGATCCCCGAAAAGGCCTTCGACGAGGCCCTCAAAGGCGTGACGCGCGCCGTCGTGGTCGAGCTCTCCTTCGGGGCGCAGTTCTACCGCTACCTGCGCGCCTACTACGACGGCCTGCCCAAGGAAACCCATTCCTACGCGCGTTCGGGCGCCAACCCACTGTTGGTGAGCGAAGTCTTCGATACCATCAAGGAACACGCGGCCGCGCTCGGCTCGCTCCAGGAGGCCTGAGATGGAACCGGTAAAGCTGACCGCCAAGGACTACAAGACCTCCGTGCCCATCGTCTGGTGTCCGGGCTGCGGCGACTTCGGCGTGCTCAACGCCATGCAGCAGGCGGCCGCCGAGCTGCAGCTGCCGCCCGAGAACCTGATGGTCGTCTCCGGTATCGGCTGCTCGAGCCGCATCGCAGGCTACATCAACAGCTACGGCTTCAACTCGATCCACGGCCGCGCCCTGCCCATCGCCGCGGGCGCCAAGCTGGCCCGCCCCGAGCTGACCGTCTGGGCCGCGGGCGGCGACGGCGACGGCTACTCGATCGGAACCAACCACTTCGTCCACACGATCCGCCGCAACCCCGACATCACCTACATCGTGATGGACAACCACATCTACGGCCTCACCAAGGGCCAGGTCTCGCCGACCACGCCCCACGGCGACGTGACCAAGTCGACCCCGCAGGGCAACCCCGAGCGCCCGCTCAACCCGCTGGCGCTGGCGCTCGAGCTGGGGGCCACCTTCATCGCCCAGGGCTTCTCGGGCAACGTCAAGCACCTGCGCGACCTCATCGTCCAGGCCACCCAGCACAAGGGCTTCGCCCTGGTGAACGTCAAGAGCCCCTGCGTGACCTTCCGCGGCCGCCAGGAGTTCAACGTCATCCGCGAGCACGGGGTTTACCTGGACGAAAGCCACGACCCCAGCGACTGGAACCAGGCCCACGAGGTCACCCAGTGGACCGACAAGGTGCCCCTGGGCGTGATCTACAAGATCGAAGGCGTGCCCACGCTCGAGGGCGTGGCCGAGGAAGCGCGCAAGAAGGCGCTCGAGCGCCGCAGCTTCGAGAGCACCACCGAGCTGATCGAGGTCTTCCGCTAGATCCGCGCAACCCCCGCAAGCCCCGCCGCCCGGCGGGGCTTGCTTTCGGTATGCTGCGGGCATGAAGCGCGCACTCGCCGGCTTGCTCCTGCTCAGCCTCGTCGCCTGCGCCCCGCGCCTGCAGGGCGTGGACCCCTCCCGGCCGCCGAGCCCCGAGCAGTGGGACCCGCAGCCGGCGCCGATCGAGTGGTGGTACGTCTCGGCCTACCTGCCCGAGCAGGGCCTGGCCTTTCACTGGGCCTTCTTCAAGTACTACGCCCCCGAGGGGTACCGGGTCCTGGGGCTGCCGGCGCGGGCCGTCTTCCCCTACCCCTTCGCCAGCGAGCACCTGGCGGTCACCGACCTGCGGGCGGATCGCTTCACGTTCCGCGAGCGCCACGACTTTCCCGAGCTGCGCGCGGTAGTGCGCGCGCAGCCGCTCTTCCTCGACCTCGACGGCTGGCGTTTCCAGCAAACGCCCGAGGGGTTCCGGCTGCAGGCCGGTTCCGTGGACGTGACCCTGATCCCGACCAAGCCGCCCGTGGTCCACCCCCCGGGCTGGTCGGGCACCGCCGAGACCGGCCGCATGTACTACGTCTCCTATACCCGCGCCGAGCTGCGCGGCACCGTTGCGGGCCGCGAGGTTCGGGGCACCGCCTGGATCGACCACCAGTGGGGGGAGCAGATGAGCGGGGTCGCCGCGCTCTGGGACTGGTACGGCGTCCACCTTTCGAACGGCGACGACCTGATGCTCTACCGCATCCGCGACGTCCAGGGCAACCTCAAGGTGCTGCACGCGACCCGCGTCGACGCGCTGGGCCGGGTCAGCCGGCTCGAGGGCGTACGGATGGAGCCGCTCAGCTACTGGACCTCGCCGGTGACGGGGCTGCGCTATGCGGTGGCCTGGCGCGTGGAAGGGGAGGGCTGGAGCCTGGAGCTCGAGCCGCTGCGGCTCGCGCAGGAGGTCCGGCCGCCGGGTCTGCCCGTGGCCTACTGGGAGGGTCCGGTCGCGGGGTCGGGCCGTTGGTTCGGCGAAGCCGTGCGCGTCTGGGGTATGGGCGAGTTCGTCGGCGGCCGCTACCGCCGCTGAGCCCTTTATTCAAAATCTCGCGTAGCAATCTTCTAAAAAAACACGGGAAATATATCACGAGCGGATAGACGTCCAAGCGTTCACAAAAAGATAGCGGGCCGGGCCGTCTTGACGCTGGCGTAGGAATGCTAGCCGCGCCGTCCGAACGCGCCGTTTGCGCGTCCCCGCCGCCGCGAGGAGCTTTCCTTCTCACCTAAGCGAAAGCCGGGGTCCAGGACTCATCCAGTGGTCGGGATGGAGGCGCTGCACCGGCTGCGGAAAGCTGAAAGGCCCCCGTAGGGTGGGCCGGAGTGGGGGAATAGAAAGCGGCTCGTGGCCTGTGGCTCGTGGCCTATGGAAGCCCCGTGGCGTTCCGTCTCGCACAAGGCCTTCGATTCCGACCAGCTACCACGTACTACGCACCACGTAGCACGTTCGCACGGCCTTAAACACGCACACCGGCGGCCTTGGTGAACGGCGTCTCGGACCGTGGCCGCTAGACTCCGACGAGTTTGCGCGCTTCCTTGAGGACGTGCTTCACCGTGCCGGTGTCCTCGGCTTCACAGTAAATGCGCAAAAGCGGCTCGGTGCCCGAGGGGCGGAAGAGCAGCCAGGCCCCGCCGGCGAGATGGAGCTTGACCCCGTCCAGGGTCTCCACCCGCTCGACGACGAACCGCCCCACCCGTTCGGGAGGCGCCTCGTGCAGGCGCTTCATCACCTCGTCGCGCGCCTCGGGGCTCGCCACCTTCAGATCCAGGCGGTCGAAGGCGTGCTTCAGCCCCACGAGTTCCTCGATCTCGGCGAACTGTTCGCCAAGGCTCCGGCCGCTCGTCACCACGCTCTCGAGGAGCAGCAGGGCGTTGAGGAGGCCGTCGCGCTCGGGGATGTGGCCGGCCACCCCGATGCCCCCCGACTCCTCGCCCCCGATGAGCACGTCGCCCTTCAAGAACTCGTCGGTGATGTACTTGAAGCCGACGGGCGTGGTCACCACCTCGAGCCCCAGCTTCTCGGCCAGCCGGTCGACGACCTGCGAGACCGAGAAGGTCTTGACCACCCGCCCGCGCAGCCCCTTGCGGTGCAGGTGACGCAGCAGCACCGCGAAGATCTGGTGGCTGTTGAAGTAGACCCCGCCTGCGAGCACCGCGCCGATGCGGTCGGCGTCGCCGTCGGTCACCGCCGCGAAGACGGGGTCCTTCTCGGCGCTCATCACCGCGCGCAGGGTGACCAGGTTCTGGGGGATGGGTTCGGGATGCACGCCGTAGAAGAGGGGATGGGGCACGCCGTGGAGCTCGCGCAGGTCGAGCGCCAGCCCCGCGTGCTTCACGAAGCCGGCGAGCCAGCCGCCGCCGGCCCCGCCCATGGCGTCGTGGTAGAGCGCGCCGGAGTAAGCCCTCAGGGACTCGAGGTCCACGATCTCGCCGATGCGGTCGTAGTAGACCTCACGCAGGTCGAAGGTGCGCACGGCCCCCGGGTCGGGCGCTTTGGCCGGCGTCGCGTCCAGGCGGCGGATCATGCCGTCGTAGATCTCGGGGGTGGCCGAGCCGCCGTAGGGCCCCTTGAGCTTGTAGCCGTTGTACTCGGGAGGGTTGTGGCTTGCGGTGATCATCACCCCCGCGGCGGCCTCCTGGCGCACCACCGCGAACGAGGTGACCGGCGTGGGCAGGTAGCCCTTCGCCAGCTGGGCCTCGAGCCCGTTGGCGGCGATCACCCCGGCCACGTGCGCGGCGAAGCGGTCCGAGAGGAAGCGGGTGTCGTACCCCACCACCACCCGGCCGCCCCCCGTCGAGGCCACGTAGTCGGCGGTGGCCTGCGCCACCCGGGCGACGTTCGCGAAGGTGTAGCGGTCGGCGATGACGTCGCGCCAGCCGTCGGTTCCGAAACGGAGCTCGTCCATGGCCTCATCATACGGCGGGGGCGTGAGCTGATAGACTGTTCGGCGTGTCTGCGCGCGACCTCCTTTCCTCCCTCAACGAACAACAACAAGCCGCGGTGCAGCACTTCCTGGGCCCGGCGCTGGTGATCGCCGGGGCCGGTTCGGGGAAGACCCGGACGGTGGTGCACCGGGTCGCCTACCTGCTGGCCGAGCGCGAGGTCTACCCGGCCGAGGTGCTGGCCGTGACCTTCACCAACAAGGCCGCGGGCGAGATGCGCGAACGGCTTTCGCGGATGGTGGGGCGCGCGGCCGGCGAGCTGTGGGTGAGCACCTTCCACTCCGCCGGCCTGCGCATCCTGCGCCGCTACGGCGAGCGCATCGGGTTGAAGCCCGGCTTCGTCGTCTACGACGACGACGATCAGCGGGTGTTGCTCAAGGAGGTGCTGGGTTCGCTGGGGCTCGAGGCGCGCCCCACCTACGTGCGCGCCATCCTCGACCGCATCAAGAACCGCATGTGGTCGACTGACGAGTTCCTGGCCCACGCCGACGACTGGGTGGGCGGCCTCACCAAGCAGCAGATGGCCGAGGTGTACGCGCGCTACCAGCAGCGCCTCGCCGAGAACAACGCCGTCGACTTCAACGACCTGCTGCTGCGCACCATCGAGCTCTTCGAACGCCATCCCGAGACGCTGGAGGCCGTGCGGCAGCGTGCCCGCTTCATTCACGTCGACGAGTACCAGGACACCAACCCCGCCCAGTACCGCCTCACCAAGCTGCTCGCCGGGGACGAGGCCAACCTGATGGTGGTGGGCGATCCCGACCAGTCGATCTACGGCTTCCGCAACGCCGACATTCAGAACATCCTCGGATTCGAACGCGACTACCGCGGGGCGGTGGTCTACCGCCTGGAGGCGAACTACCGCTCCACCGCGGCGATCCTGCGGGTGGCCAACGCCCTGATCGAGCGTAACCAGCAGCGCCTCGAAAAGACCCTGAGGCCGGTCAAGCCCGCCGGCGAGCCGGTGCGCCTCTACCGCGCCCCGGACCACCGCGAGGAGGCCGCCTTCGTGGCGCGCGAGGTGGCGCGGCTGGCCCGGGAGCGCGCGGTCGACGACTTTGCCGTGCTCTACCGCACCAACGCCCAGTCGCGGGTGCTCGAGGAGGCCTTCCGGCGCATCAACCTGCCGGCGCGGATCGTCGGCGGGGTAGGGTTCTACGAGCGTCGTGAGGTGAAGGACGTGCTCGCCTACGCCCGCCTGGCCGTCAACCCTGCCGACGACGTGGCGCTTCGGCGCGTCATCAACGTGCCGGCGCGGGGGGTGGGCGCCGCTTCGGTGGGCAAGCTCGCCGCCTGGGCGGAGCAGCAGGGGGTGAGCCTGCTCGAGGCCGCGCACAGGGCCGGGGAGCTGCTCGCCGCGCGCCAGGCGGCGGCGGTGGCCCGCTTCACCGGTCTGCTGGCGACGCTGCGCGAGGCGGCCGAGGGCACCGGGCCCGAGGCCTTCCTGCGCCTCGTGCTGGCCGAGACCGGCTACAGCGAGATGCTGCGGCGCGAGGGCGACAGCGAACCGCGGCTCGAGAACCTGGAAGAGCTTTTGCGCGCCGCCGCCGAGTGGGAAGAGGAACACGGCGGCAGCGTGGCCGAGTTCCTCGACGAGATCGCCCTGACGGCGCGGGCCGAGGAGCCGAACGCCGCGCCCGAGAAGTCGGTTACCCTGATGACCCTGCACAACGCCAAGGGGCTGGAGTTTCCGGTCGTCTTCGTCGTGGGGGTGGAGGAGGGGCTGCTGCCCCACCGCTCCAGCCTGGGCTCCGACGCCGAGATCGAGGAGGAGCGCCGCCTCCTCTACGTGGGCATCACCCGCGCCCAGGAGCGGCTCTACCTCACGCTCTCCGAGGAGCGTGAGACCTGGGGCCAGCGTGAGCGGGTGCGGCCGAGCCGTTTCCTCGAGGAGATTCCCGACGGTCTCCTGAAGCCCGTGGGCCCCTTCGGCGACGCCCACGAACCCGCCCCCGCGCCGGTGTCGAGCGCGCCGGTGAACCGCGCCGCGGCGGGGGCTGCGTCGGGCTTCCGCGGCGGCGAGAAGGTGCGCCACCCGCGCTACGGCGAGGGTACGGTGGTGGCCACCAGCGGCGAGGGGGCGCGCCAGGAGGTCACGGTGCACTTCGCCGAGGCGGGGCTGAAGCGGCTCCTGGTCAAGTACGCGGGGCTCGAGCGCATAGAATAGAGCTCGTGAAACGGTACGGGATTGGGCTGCTGCTGTTGTTGGCGTCCGCGTGGGCCGCGGGCGGGTTGGATCTGGCCGTGGGCCGGAACATGGCGCTGGGCGGTTATTCCGGCGCGCTGGGGTTCTACCTCGAAGGGCAGCCCCTGGCCGCGCGCGGCCGGCTGCTCTTTGGCGAGCGCGGAGGGCTGATGGGCGGGCTCGACCTGCTCTACCGCCCCTGGGGGCGGCGGCTGCTCGAGCCCTACGCGGGCGCGGGGGCCGCCACGATGATCGCCCGGCTCCCCTCGGAAGGGGGGTTCGTGATGGACGTGGGCTCGGAGTCCTACGCCGTCGTGACCCTGGGGCTGGCCTTCAACCTCGGTCAGGCGCGGCCCTACGCCGAGTTCAGCTACAACTACGGGGCGGCGCCCTACGCGCGCGCCGGATTGGGGATGGTGTGGCGTTGGTAGCCGGCGGACCCGCGCTCGCGGTCCACGGCGGCGCGGGGCGCGTCGAGGCTTCGGGCTGGGACGACCGCGTCGCCGGGGTGGTGCGCGCGCGTGACGCAGCGTGGGCGCGGCTCGAACAGGGCGGGAGTGCGCTGGACGCGGTGCTCGAGGCGGTGCGCCGGCTCGAGGACGACCCCCTCTTCAACGCCGGTACCGGCGCGGCCCTGAACCGCGACGGCTTCGCCGAGCTGGACGCCGCCGTCATGGACGGCGTGAACCTGGGTTTCGGCGCCGTCGCCGCCGTGCGCGACGTCAAGAACCCGGTGCTGCTGGCCGCCGAGGTGCTGCGCTCGGAGCACGTCTTGCTGGTCGGCGAGGGGGCCAGCCGCTTTGCGCGCGAGCGCGGCATTCCCGCGTGCGCCCCCGGAGAGCTCGTTACCGAGCGTCAGCGGCGCCGCTGGTCGCAGGCCCGCCGGCGGGCACTGGAGGAGCGCTCGGGCACCGTGGGCGCGGTGGCCCTGGACGCCGAGGGGCGGTTGGCGGCGGCCACCTCCACCGGGGGGATGGTCGACCAGCGGGTGGGGCGCGTCGGCGACACCCCCCTGCCGGGCGCGGGCACCTACGCCGAGGCCGGCCTGGGAGCGGTCAGCGCCACCGGACACGGCGAGTACTTCGCCCGGGCGCTGGCGGCGTACCGCACCGCCAGCGCCTTGCGCGAAGCGCCCCCCGACCGGGCGGTGCGCGCGGCCCTGGAGGCGGTCGCGCGTTTGGGCGGTGCCGGCGGCCTGATCCTGGTGGACGCGCAGGGCCGCCTGGCCTGGCACCATACGACCCCCGAGATGAGCGTGGCCTGGCGCACCCCGGCCGGCGAGGGCGCGCAGATCGCTCCGGGTGCGTGAGCGTGGGTATAATCAGCCTCGTGAGCCGTGTCGCTGCACCCGCCCGCGCCGCCCGCACCAGGGGGCGGCGGTGAACCTCGTCGCGCTCTTCACCGCGGCCCAAAGCCGCTGGCACGACGCGCTGGTGTCGGCGGTGAACGGGCACGACCTGCCCCTCCACGTTCAGAGCGCCCAGCCGGGCCCGGCCCTGGCCGAGGCCGTCGCGGGCCTGGCGCCGCTGGGCTTCGCCGGGGCCTTCGTGGAAGACCCCGCGGCCCAGGCGGGGGCCTTCGAGACGGTGGCACGGCGCGAAGCCGAGGCGGAGGAGGCGGGCCGCGTGGACGCGGTCAAGGTGCAGTTCGGGGCGACGACGGGCAGCTTCCTCTGGCCCGAGGCCGTTCGCTTCGCCACCGAGCGGGCCGGGTTTACGGGGGCGCGCGTCCTCTGGGTGGGGCCGCCGCTCCCCGGGCTGCGTTCGGCGCTGCGAACGGCGCGTACCGTGCACGTCTGGCAGGCCAGCCCCAGCGAGGGAGAGGCCGTGCTCGGCCGGCTCCCGCAGCCGCAGCGCGGCCGGGTCGCGCTCTCGCAGGCCCAGGTCGAGGCCCTGGCGCACGAGGTCGACCTGATCCTCTACGCCGGCGGGAGTTTACCGCTCGCCGTGCTGCAGCCGTACCACGGCCTTTTCGCACTCAAAGAGCCGCCGTTGCAGGACGCCTACCTGGCTGTGGATCAGGTGATCAGCCCCGACTACTTTCTGCAGGTTTACCTGAGCCGCCTGATGGTTTGGGTGGCCGAAGTGGACCTGCCCCCGGACGCGTTCGCCCTGCATGGAAGCCATGGTTCCTGACCTGAGCCGCGTTCCCGGCGTGCTGGGGCGCATCGCCCGCCGCCGTTTGCAGCTCGTCGAGGCCGCCGTCCCGCAGCCTTCGCCGCCGCTGGCCGGTAGGCCGCCCTCCTTCGCGGAGGCGCTGGCGGCCCCCGGCCTCTCGGTGATCGCCGAGGTCAAGCGCAAGAGCCCCTCCGAGGGCGCGATCGCGGATCTGGACGCCGCGGAGGTGGCGCGCGCCTACGCGCGTGCGGGAGCGCGGGCGGTGAGCGTGCTGACCGAGCCCGAATTCTTCGCCGGCAGCGACGCCGACCTGCAGGCCGTGCGCGCAGCCGTGGCCCTGCCGGTTTTACGCAAGGACTTCGTGGTGCATCCGCTCCAGCTCGCCGAGGCGCATGCGCTCGGGGCCTCGGCGGTGCTGCTCATCGTCGCGGTCCTGGGTCCGCTCACCGGGGCCTACCTGGACGCGGCGCGCCGCGCTGGGCTGGACGCCCTGGTCGAGGTGCACGACGAACGCGAGGCGGAGCTGGCCCTGGAGGCGGGGGCGGAGATCCTGGGGGTGAACAACCGCGACCTCACGACGCTGCGGGTGGACCTGACCACCGCCCCGCGGGTGGCCCGCCACCTTCGCACCCTGGGCTTCGCGGGGCTGCTGGTGGCCGAGTCCGGCTACCGTAGTCGCGAGGAGCTGGCGTCCCTTGAGGGTCGCTTCGACGCCGTGCTCATCGGCAGTTCGCTGGCGCGCGATCCCGACCCGGGAGCGGCGCTGCGGCGCCTCCTCGGCTCAACTTAACGCAGGGGCCGCCATGCAGGTCCTTTGAATATGACGCTTTTACGTCAGCGACTGCAATAAGCGTTGACAACGGGGGGCTGCGTCGGTATACTCGCCGCAAACAGCATCGTTGGTTCCGGGGAGGCGGTCTTGGCGCAGCTTTCAGTCGAAAACGTTACCTTAAGCTTCGGGGGTATCAACGCACTCAACGGCGTCGACGTCGTCGTGGAACCGGGGGAGCTGGTCTCGATCATCGGCCCCAACGGGGCGGGGAAGACCAGCCTGCTCAACTGCATCTCCGGTTTCTACCACCCGACCCACGGTCGCATCACCTTCGAGGGGCACGACCTCACCCACGCCAGCCCCCACACGATCACGGGCTACGGGGTGGCGCGCGCGTTCCAGAACATCGAGCTCTTCGGGGGCGTCTCGGTCCTCGAGAACCTGATGCTGGCGCGCCACACCTACCTCAAGTACTCGATCGGCGCCGCTTCCGTCTTCTACGGCTCCGCCCGCCAGGTCGAGGTCGAGAACCGCCGCGTCGTCGAGGACGTGATCGACTTCATGGAGCTCGAGCCCTACCGTAAGGCGCTGGTGGGCAACCTGCCCTACGGCGTGCGCAAGCGCGTCGAGGTAGCGCGGGCGCTTTCGCTGGAGCCCAAGCTGCTGCTGCTCGACGAGCCGATGGCGGGGATGACGCTCGAGGAAAAGGAGGACATGGTCCGCTTCATCCTCGACATCCTTGCGGAACGCGGCACCACCGTGATCCTCATCGAGCACGACCTGGGGGTGGTGATGGACATCTCCGACCGCGTCTACGTCCTCGACTTCGGGATGGTGATCGCCACCGGCAAGCCCGAGGACGTAGCCGAGAACCCGGCCGTGATCGAGGCCTACGTGGGGGGTGCGGGATGAAGATCATCCGTCCCAGCCCCGAACTGAAGCGGTACACGCTGCCCCAGCTGCTCAAGCTGCGCGCCGAGAACGAGGGCGAGCGGGTGGCGCTGCGCGAGAAGGACTTCGGCATCTGGAACGAGGTCACCTACGCCGAGTACTACGCCAACGTGCGCGACTTCGCCCACGGGCTGCTCGAGCTCGGCTACCGGCCCGGCGAGAAGTTCGCGGTCATCGCCGAGAACATCCCCGAGTGGGTCTACGCCGAGCTGGCGGTGCAGGGGCTGGGCGGCGTCTCCGTGGGCATCTACCCCTCCTCGGTCCCCGCCGAGGTGGCCTACGTGATGGAGTACGCCGACGTCACCATGGCGCTGGTGCAGGACCAGGAGCAGGCCGACAAGCTGCTGGAGGTCAAGGACGAGCTGCCCCGCCTGCGCCGCATCGTCTACGAGGACCCGCGGGGCATGCGCGGCTACGACCCCGACCTCTTCGTCAGCTTCGAGGAGGTCCTCGAGCTGGGGCGCAAGCACCGCCACGCGGATCCGCGCGCCTTCGAGGAGCGGCTCGAGGCCGGCCGCCCCGACGACATCGCCCACTTCTCGCTCACCTCGGGCACCACCGGCAAGCCCAAGGCGGCGATGCTCACCCACAAGAACCTGATCCACATGGGCGTCGCCCTCCAGGAGATCGACCCCATGGAGCCCGGCGACGACTACCTCTCCTTCCTGCCGCTGGCCTGGATCGGGGAGCAGATGATGACGATGGGCATGGGGCTCACCGGCGGCTTCGCGGTCAACTTCCCCGAGGAGGTGGCCACCGCGATGAGCGACCTGGTCGAGATCGGCCCCCACCTGATGTTCAGTCCGCCGCGCGTCTGGGAAGGCATCCAGAGCCGCATCTGGGTGGACATCAGCGAGTCCTACGCCTTCAACCGCTGGGTCTACCGCCAGCTCATGAAGGTGGGTTACAAGGCGGCCGACTACCGCATGCGCGGCCGGCCGATGCCGCTGGGTCTGCGCCTCGCCTACGCCTTCGCGCACGCGGTCCTCTTCCGGCCGCTCAAGGACCAGCTGGGCTTTCTGCGCCTGCGGCGCGCCTACACCGGCGGGGCGGCGCTCGGCCCCGACGTCTTCCGCTTCTTCCACGCCCTGGGCGTCAACCTCAAGCAGATCTACGGCCAGACCGAGATCACCGGCATCGCCTTCGTGCACCGCGACGGCGACGTCCGCTACGACACCGTGGGGGTGCCCATCCCCGGCACCGAGGTGAAGATCAGCGACGAAGGGGAGATCCTGGCCCGCTCCGACGCCGTCTGCGCCGGCTACTACAAACGCGACGACGCCACCGCCGAGCTGCTCGAGGGCGGCTGGCTGCACTCGGGCGACGCCGGCTACCTGACCGACGACGGCCACCTCGTCGTCATCGACCGCCTCTCCGACGTCATGCACACGGCCTCGGGCGAGATGTTCAGCCCCCAGTTCCTGGAGAACAAGCTCAAGTTCAGCCCCTACATCAAGGAGGCCGTCGTCTACGGCGACCAGAGGCCCTACCTGGCCGCCTTCATCAACATCGATCCCCAGACCGTGGGCAAGTGGGCCGAAGACCGCGGCCTCGCCTACACCACCTACATGGACCTTTCGAGCAAGCCCGAGGTGGCCGAGCTGATCCGGCGCGAGGTCGAACAGGTGAACGCCGACCTGCCCGAAGGGCTGCGCATCCGCCGCTTCGTGCTGCTCTTCAAGCTGCTCGACGCCGACGACGACGAGCTGACGCGCACCGGCAAGGTGCGGCGCAAGTTCGTCGCCGAGCGCTACCACGACCTGGTGGAGGCGCTCTACGGCGACCGTGACGAGGTGCTCGTGAAGACCGAGTTCAAGTACCAGGACGGCTCGGTGCAGCGCGTGGAAGCGAACGTGCGCGTGATCGACCTGACGTCCTCCGTCGCCCGCGAGGAGGTGGGCGCATGAGCTACTTCTTCCAGCTGCTGGTCTCCGGCATCGTCGTGGGTTCGGTCTACGCGCTCGCGGCGCTGGGCTTCGTCCTCATCTACAAGGCCAGCCGCGTCATCAACTTCGCCCACGGCCACTTCATCGCCATCGGCGCCTTCACCGCCTACGCGCTCGCGGCCAGCCTGGGCCTCTCCGTCTGGATCGCCGCGGCCATCGCCCTCGTCTTCACCGCGATCGTGGGCTACTTCACCGAACGGGTCTTCCTCAAGCCGCTCGTGGGGCAGCCGATCATCAGCGTCATCATGGTGACGATCGGGCTGGCCTCGGTCTTTGGCGGGCTCATCCACCTGACGCCCTACGGCTCGGGCAACTTCTCGCTCCCCGGCTTCCTTCCCGAGGGGGGCGTGAGCTTCGCCGGCATCAGCGTCAGCTATCCGCAGCTGCTGGCCGTCGTCTTTACCGGCGTCTTCCTGGCGGCGTTCGGCTGGTTCTTCCAGCGCTCCACCATCGGCATCGCCATGCGGGCGGTGGCCGACGACCAGATGGCCTCGATGAGCCTGGGCGTATCGGTGGAGAAGGTCTTCGCCCTCGCCTGGGCGGCGGCGGGGATCACCGCGGCCGCGGCGGGCCTGATCGTGGGGGCGATCTCGGGGCTCAACCTCGAGGGCCTGGTGGGCATCGGCCTCAAGGTCTTCCCGGTCGTCATCCTCGGCGGCCTCGACTCGATCCCCGGGGCCGTCGTGGGCGGCATCATCATCGGCATCCTCGAGAACCTGGCCGCCGGTTACCTCGACGCCTACATTCCCGGCGGCGGCACCGGCGACGTCTTCCCCTTCCTGGTGCTGCTCCTCGTGCTCTGGTTCAAGCCGCACGGCCTCTTCGGCACCGAGGAGATCGAACGTGTATAGGAGGCGCCATGCGTAACCCCTGGACGCGCACGGGCAACTACAAGACCAGCTACGCGCAGGACACCACCATCTTCGCCACCTACAGCGAACAGGCGAGCCTGGTCGTCTTCCTGATCGGCATGCTCGTGCTGCCCCGGTTCCTGAGCCGCGGCGACATGCAGATCCTCGACCTCATCCTCATCTACGCGCTCGCGGTCCTGGGGCTCAACATCATCACCGGTTACGCGGGCCTGATCAACATCGGCCACGCCGCCTTCCTGGGGGTGGGCGCCTACACCGCGGCGCTGGTGGCGCCCTACCTGCCCTTCTGGCTGGTGCTGCCCGTCGCGGGCCTGGTGGCCGCGGTGGCCGGCGCGGTGGTGGGCATTCCGGCGCTGCGCATCAAGCACCTCTACCTCGCCATCGCCACCCTCGCCTTCCAGCTGATCTTCGAGTGGGCGGTGGGGCACTCGCCGGCCCTCGAGCAGGGCGGCGCGATGGCCATGCCGCGGGTCGTCTTCCTGGGTTACAAGGTGGGGTTCAAGAACCACCACTACTTCTGGTACTACGTGACCTTCGTTGTACTCGTCATCATGGCCTTCGGTTTCCGCAACCTGCTGCGCACCCGCTTCGGGCGTTCGCTGGTGGCCGTACGCGACAACGACCGCGCCGCCGACGCCATGGGGATGGACCCGGGGCGTACCAAGGTCTTCGCCTTCGCCCTCGGGGCTTTCTACGCCGGGGTGGCCGGAGCGCTCTACGCCTACTGGTCGCGCGCGGTGGTGATCGAGGACTACTCGCTGATGATCTCGATCAAGTTCCTGGCCATGGCCATCGTCGGGGGGCTCGGCACCCTCGTGGGCAGCTTCTTCGGCCCGGCCTTCCTGGAGCTCCTCGACATCAACATGGAGACCTTTTCCTACTGGATCAAAGAGATCTACAACCCGCCGGGCGTCGACGTCGGCTCGGCGATCCGCCCCCTGGCCTTCGGCCTCGCCATCGTGCTCTTCCTCATCTTCGAGCCACGGGGGCTCGCGAACTGGTGGCGGCTGCTGCGTAGCTACTTCCGCAACTGGCCGTTCAAGTACTAGGCGATCCGGCGCCGTGCGCGCCGTCGCAATAAGGGAGGTAGGCGTATGAAGAACAAATGGACGTTGTGGGCCTTGGCCGCGGTACTCGCTATGGGATTTGCGGCCGCAGAAAAAGTGCACATCATGTGGTCCGGTGCCATCACCGGGCCCACCTCCGATGCGGGCAAGTACTACGCTCAGGGCATCGAGGACTACTGCAGCTGGGCGAACGACACGGGCTACGTGGCGGGTGTCGAGTTCGTCTGCGAGACGCGTGACGACCAGTACAACAACGCCAACACCCTGCGCAACTTCGAGGAGGCCGTGGACCGGGGCGACCCCGTCTTCCTGGGCTACTCAACCGGCGGTACGCTGCAGCTGAAGCCGCTCGTGCAGGAGGTGGGCGTGCCCTTCATCCCCGCTTCCTACCACATCGGCAACATCGACCCGCCCGACAACGACTACATCTTCCTGCCCATCGCCTCGTACTCCGAGCAGGTGATCGCGGTCCTCGAGTACATCGCCAAGGTGTCGCCGGGCGCGAAGGTGGCCATGGCCATCCACCCCTCGCCCTTCGGCCGCGCGCCGGTCGAGGACGCCAAGAAGGCGGCGCAGGACCTGGGCATCGAGATCGTCGAGGTGCAGGAGATGGCCAAGGGCCTCGACTACACCGCCACCCTGAAGCGCTTCGAGAACAAGGGCGTGGACTACATCGTCTACCAGAACGTCGCCGGCCCGGTGGCCAACATGATCAAGGACGCCAAGCGCCTGGGCCTCAAGATCAAGCACGCCGGCGCGCACTACGCGGGCGGTCCCGACCTGCTCCGGCTCGCCGGTGACGCCGCTGAGGGCTTCCTCTGGGTTACCGCCTACTACATGCCGCACGAGGACAACGCCGCCGCTAAGTTCGTGAAGGAGCTGGGCGCCAAGTACGGCCGTCCCGCCGATACGATCGAGAGCGTGCACTACCCCTCGGGCATGCTGGCCGCGGGCATCGCCATCGAGGCGATCAAGGAGGCCAAGGACGCGGGCAAGAAGATCAGCGCCCAAAGCGTCTACCAGGCCCTGCTGCAGATGAACTGGCCCAACAAGCTGGCCGTGGGCCCGGTGACCTACAGCAAGGACGACCACGTGGGCGTGGACCAGCTCCGGGTGCTCGAGGCCAAGAACGGCACCTTCGAGCCGGTGACCGAGCCCTTCAGCTCCGCGCTCTTCCGCAAGGTGCACTACGGCAAGTAAGCCCAGCCGGGGAGCGGGCGGCCGCGGCCGCCCGCTCCACCACCCCCAGGAGGTCCCCGTGGGCACGAACGCAAAGACCGAGCGCAAATGGCTCCTGCGCGTCAACAACATCGAAGTCGTCTACCAGGACATTATCCAGGTGCTGCGCGGGGTTTCGATCAACATACCCGAAGGGCGCATCACCGCGCTGTTAGGTCCCAACGGCGCGGGGAAAACCACGACGCTGCGCGCCATCTCGGGCCTGCTCGTGCCCGAAGACGGCGCGGTGCGCGACGGCACGATCGTCTACCAGGGGCGTGAGATCCAGAACCTGCCACCCGAGCAGATCGTCAAGCTGGGCATCGTCCAGGTGCCCGAGGGGCGGCACGTCTTCAAGCACCTGACCGTCGAGGAGAACCTGCGCGTGGGATCGGTCACCCGCCGCGACGGCAAGGTGCGCGAGGACCTGGAGCGCATCTACCATTACTTCCCGCGGCTGGCCGACCTGAAGCACCGCCTCGCCGGCTACACCAGCGGCGGCGAGCAGCAGATGCTGGCCATCGGGCGGGCGCTGCTGGCCGCGCCCAAGCTGCTCTTGCTCGACGAACCCAGCCTGGGGCTGGCGCCCTTGCTGGTGCGCGAGATCTTCGACATCGTCGCCCGCATTAACGCCGAGGAGGGCGTGACCGTGCTCGTCGTCGAGCAGAACGCGGCCATCGCCCTGGCCGTCAGCGACTACGCCTACATCATGGAGCAGGGCAAGATCGTGCTCGAGGGCGAGGCCGAGGCGCTTAAGGAGAACCCCGACGTCAAGGAGTTCTACCTGGGCACGGCCAAGGCGGGCGGCCGTAAGTCGTTCCGCGACGTCAAGTCGTACAAACGCAGAAAACGCTTCATGTAGGCGAAAATCTTTCCTTGACCCCCCTATGGGCCCATGCTACCCTTAGCTAGGAAGCTGCCCCGGCTTCCGCCTAACGGGGCGTAGCGCAGTCCGGAAGCGCGCCTGCTTTGGGGGCAGGATGTCGCAGGTTCAAATCCTGCCGCCCCGACCAGCCTGCGGGAGTAGCTCAGTTGGTAGAGCATCGGCCTTCCAAGCCGAGGGTCGCGGGTTCGAGTCCCGTCTCCCGCTCCACAAGGGGGTGGCCCCGTGCCGCCCCCGCATCGCATGCGCCCGTAGCTCAGGGGACAGAGCAGCCGCCTTCTAAGCGGTAGGTCGGGGGTTCGAATCCTCCCGGGCGCGCCATTTTCTTTGCTCACAGTTTGTGACGCGGTTGTGACGCCCGGCGGAAAGAATAAAAGCAGCGGGAGGTGCGGCATGAGCAGGAACCCCACGATTGTCGCGATGGTGTTGGGCTTTTGGGTCATGTCGGCCGGGCTCGTAGGATGCCAGACCAAGGACGTTACGCCGCCGCGTGTCGTCTCGCTGGATCCGGCGGAGGGCGCAACCGGCGCGCGGCTCGACCGGCCCTTCGTAGCGGAGTTTTCCGAGCCGCTCGACCCCGCAAGCGTGAACGCGCAGGCCGTGGAGCTAACCGTGGACGGGGCCCCCCTTGCTTACGTCGTGGAGCTCAGCGACGACGGGCGCAGGTTGCGGCTGTGGATTAGCGAGCAGCCCCCGCGGCTGCCGGCTACGGTGACCGTCGAGCTGAAGGAGGCGATCCGCGACCCCGCGGGTAACCGGCTGCAGCCACGGCGCTGGTCGTTCGAACTCGCCGACTGGGTGCCGCTGGGCGGGGTGCTGAACCGCGACCCCGCGCACGACGTAAGCAGCCTGGACCTGACCTGGTGGAACGGCCCGCTGGTGGTCTGGGGCGAGGTCGACCCCGATACGGGGGATGCAAGCCTCTACGCCGCGCGCTGGAACGATGATGCGGGCCGCTGGGAACCGCTGGGCGAGCGGCTAAATATCTCGCCGCAAACCAGCTGCGACTACCCCAGCGTCGCGGTGTTTGAGGGTGACCCCTGGGTGGGCTTCCAGTGCTTCGTACGGGGAAAGGCGCAGATACGCGCGGCGCGCTGGGACGGAGGCGACTGGCAGCGCTCAGACGCGCTCAACCACGATCCGGATCGGCCGGCCTTCACGCCGCTGCTGGCTGCCGGGAGCGATCTCTACGGCGCCTGGCGGGAGTGGGACACCCAGTCCAGCAGCTACACGCTGGTCTGGAGCGCATACCACGGCGCGTGGTCCCCGGGCCGTCCCGACGTCGTTTCCGGTACGCCTTTGTCGCAGTGGGACTTCACGGCCCACGGCGCTACCCTTTGGGCGGCGTATACCGACGAGTCCGGCGGCCCGGCCGGCGCGGTCGTCGACGAGGGGAACGGCCAGGGCTGGACCCGCCTTGGCGGCGGACCGCTGGACGGGGACGGCCAGCAGGGCACGTTAAGCGGCCAAGTTCGGTTGACCGTCGCGCCATCCGGTGAGCTGCACGCGCTCTGGAAGGAGGGGGGCGCCGTGTATGCGGCCCGCTGGAGCGGGGGGTCATGGGTTTCCATCGGGGATCGGGTAAGCACGACGACCCGAAACTACCCGCACGACGCCGTCTTTGCCGGGGGAACGCTGTGGGTCCTCCTCGCCGACGGGGCTCTGGAAGAGGTCTACCTCCGCTACTGGGACGAAGACGCGACGGCCTGGAAGAACCTGGCCGGCGCGATCTACAAGGAGAACCGTTACGAGGCGCGGGTGACCTTTTCCCCTGGGGGATGGCCCATGGTGGCTTGGACGGCGATGGATCCGGAAGGCGTGGTGCGGCTATACGTGGTCGGCTACAACCACGTTCTGCCCTAGTAATAGACGCATACCCCAAAGGAAGGTTGCAGCCGCCACCCCGCGCCGGGCAGCCGGAGCGCGCCCAACGCGAGCGTGACGTCGCCGTCGTCGCTCGAGTGGAGGAGGCCCGCGAAGGCCGCGAGCCGCACGCCGCCCAGAGCCCAGTCGCTGTGGAGGCTTGCGTCCACGGTCCAGCTCTCGCTGGCCTGCCAGGTGTAGGCCGTGGCCAGCTGCCCGCCTTCCCGGTAGCCCGCTTCGATGGTGAAGAGGCCGCTCCCCAGGTAGCGGGTCGCCCCCACCCCGCCGCGCCAGGGGTTGGCCGTGCGCCAGCCCCGCCAGCCCTCTCCATAGACCACCCAGGGGCCCAGCCGTACCGTAGCGCCCGCACCCAGTGCCGCCGGAGAGGGTGCGGGGCCGTAGAGCGCGGTCAGCTGGTAGTCCACGCCGGCCAGCCGGCCGTCTGCGCGGAAGAGGCCGAGGGGGCGGTCCCGCAGGCGGCGGAGGGCCAGCCGCAGCCGCGTGAAGGGGTCGGGGTAGACCTCCAGCCAGCCACCCCAGAGGCCGGGAGCGAAGTCGGGCCGCGGTGGCGCGAGCGGAAAGAGGGAGAGTAGCCGCAGGACGGCCGTGGGCTCGGGGCTGGCGCCCGCCCCCAGGGCGTAGGCCGGCGCTCCGTAGCTGAGCTCGAGCTTCGAGATCCCGGCATCGAAGTCCTGGGTCGCCAGGTTCCAGCGCGGGTAGAGCGCCGCCTCAGCGAGCCAGTCGCCCCAGGCTTCCGAGACCAAGAGCGAGCCGGCGTAGACGGGCTCGAGGGCGAAGACGCCGCCGGCGTAGCGCCCTTCGAGGCGCACCTCGAGGGAGCCGCTCGTCTCCAGCGCCAGCGCGAGACCCAGCAGCCAGGGGAGCAGCGCCGATGCGCGCACTAGCTGCGGTCCTCCTCGTGGGCGATGCGGCCGTCCTCCAAGTGGACGACCCGCCGTACGTGCTCGAGCAACCGCGGATCGTGGGTCGAGAAGACGAAGGTCACGCCCTTTTCCCGGTTGAGCCGCTTCATGTACTCGATCAGTGCCAGGCCCGTCTGGGAGTCCAGGTTGGCCGTGGGCTCGTCGGCGAAGATGACGGCGGGCTCCGCGGCGAGCGCCCGCGCCACCGCGACCCGCTGCTGCTGGCCCCCGGAGAGCTGGTTGGGCTTGCGGTCTGCGAAGCTTTCCATCTCCAGCTCCGTCAGCGCCGCCCGCGCCCGCTCGGCGCGCTCACGGGCGGGCAGGCCTCGCAGCTCGAGCACGAAGGCGGCGTTCTCCAGCGCCGTCAGCACCGGGATGAGGTTGTAGGCCTGAAAGACGAACCCCACCTTCCACAGGCGCAGCCGGGCGCGCGCCACCGCGCTCTTCTCGTCCAGGCGCTCGCCGTCCAGCCAGACCTCGCCCTCGGTCGGTAGGTCGAGGCCGCCCAGCAGGTGCAGCAGGGTGCTCTTGCCCGAACCCGAAGGACCGGCGATCGCCGTGAACTCCCCGGCGCGGGCGGTGAAGTCGACGCCGCGCAGCGCCGGGGTCTCCACGCCGTCGGCCTTGTAGACTTTGTGCAGGTTCCTGGCTTCTACCAGTGCTTCCATCTTGGCTCCTCCCTACGCGACGTGGCGCATGGCCTCCACCGGCTCGAGCCGCCCCGCCAGCCAGGCCGGCCAGAGGGCGCTCGCGATCGCGGTGAGCACGGCGAAGGCGAAGACCTGCACCACCTGGCCGGGAGTGATGCTGGCGTACATGACGACCGGCAGCCCGAACTCGGCGTACTGCTGCGCGAGGTTCCCGGGGAGGCTGAACCCCTGGGCGAGCCGCCAGACCGCGAGCCCTCCCAGGACGCCGCCAAAGACGGCGCCGCTCGTCACCAGCAGCAGACTCTCGAGGACGACGAGGCGCATGATGCGCCAGCGGTCCGCGCCCAGCGCGATGATGACGCCGAACTCGCGGATGCGCTCGACCAGGCCCAGGTAGACGGTGTTGACCACCAGCAGCCCGGCGAGCACGAAGAAGAGGACCGCGTAGATCAGCATCATCGGCTTGATCATGTCGAGGATGGCCGCCAGCGCCGGTTGCGCCTCCCGCCAGGTCAGCACCTCGTAGCCGGGCGGGACGAGGGGTTGCAGCCGGCGCCGCGCCGCCTCCAGGACTCCGGACTGCTCCAGGCTCTTGAGCCCGGGCAGGAAGACGACGATGCGGCTGGCGGCGTCGGGGGCGGCGAGCTCCTGGGCGGCCCGCAGCGTGAGCACCGCGGTGCGGGCCTCCATCGTGCTTTCGGGCAGGTCGAGGACGGCGGAGACGGTGAAGGCCGCCGCCCCGAGGCCGTCGGTGCCCGGGGCGAAGGCGTAGACCGGGTCCCCCACGTCGACCTGGAGCGCCCGGGCGAGCGCCAGCCCCAGCGCCGCGGTCCACTCGGCGCCGTCCGTCGGGGGCGCGCCCCGCACCCGGTACTTGTCCACGAGCTCCTTCATCAGGTGCCCGTCCGGCTCCAGTCCCATGAGCACCACTCCGCGCGAACGGCTGGCGCCGGCGAGCAGGGCGGGAACCTCCAGCACCGCCTCCACGTCGGCCTCGGGCAGCGCCTGCACGATGGCGGACTTGAGCTCGGGCACCCCCCGCACCAGGCCGAGGTCGAACTCGCGCACCTCGTCGGCGTTCTTCACCCGCAGCACCAGGTGCCCGGTGGTGCGGGTAAGGTTCTGGAACATTCCGTTCAGCGTCGCCCCGCTGAAGCCGTACATGACGAGCATCATGGCCACCACCGCGGCCACCGCACCTGCGGTGACCAGGCTGCGTCCGCGGCCCCGCCAGACGTTCTTCCAGGCCAGGGTCCACATCAGCGTTCGCACCCCCGCTCGAGCGCCGTGGGCGTGAAGCAGCGGTCGGGAACCTCGCCGACCCGCCAGTCCGAGACCTCGAAGACGGTGCGGTAGCCTTCTCGCACCCGGTCAACCACGAGGGTGTCGGTCACCAGGTAGCGGCCTTCGGCAATGCGGGCCACCTTCCGCATCTCGATCTCCTTCACCGGCTGGCCCCGCTGGTCGTAGTAGACGATGCGGCGCGGGAGCTTGGTGGCGGCCTCGATCTGGAGGACGACCCGGCCCCAGGGGGTGGGGGCGCGGGGCTTGGGGGTGAGCGCCAGCGTCAGCTGCCCTGCCGGCGCCGCGGGCTCGAGGCGGACCTCGTAATAGTCCTCGAGGTCGCGGCCCGAGAGGTCGGCGTAGCTGACGTCCGAGCCCAGGAAGCGGTCGTTGCGGCCGCTGGGGGGCAGGCGCAGCACCCGCCCCAGCCGCGGGTTGTAGATCCAGATGTCCTCGCCGAGCATCAGGAAGGCCTGGCCGGCCTCCCGCTTGGGCTCGATCACCTGGATCAGGGCCCGGCGGTCGCCGTCGGTGTATACGCGCAGCACGTAGCGCTTGCTGCGGCCGGGCCGCTCCACGGTCAGCGTGTAGGTGGCCACCATCGCGGGCCCGCGGAGCTGGTTCACCGCCTCGTGCAGCAGGGCTTTGGGGTCGGGGGATTGGGCCAGGGCCGCCGCCGTGAGCAGCCCGGCCGCCGTGAGCAGGATCGTCTTGCGGTTCAGTCCCATCGCAGTGCCTCCGAAGGGTGCAGCCTGCGCGCGCGCAGGGCGGGGAAGAGGAGGGCGCTCAAAGCCGAAACCACCACGGTGATGAGGGAGTAGAGCGCGTAGACGGGCGAGAGGTGGGTGTAGAACTCCTCGGTCAGGCCCGCCTCGCTCCAGACCTCGCCGGAGAGCTGGAAGAAGGGCCCGAGGACGTTGTGGGTGCCGGTGTAGTAGATGAGGGCGTAGCCGAGCACCAGCCCCAGCAGCCAGCCGACCGCGGTCGCGAAGGCGGCCTCCAGCACGATCATCCAGCCGAGCTTGGGGTTGTCCATGCCCAGCGCCAGCACCACGCCGAACTCGCGGGTGCGCTCGAGCACGCTCACGATCAGCGTGCTCGTCACCGCCAGGGCGGCGAAGAGCGCGAGCAGCAGCCCGATGGGCAGCGACAGCCTCTTGCCAGCTTCGACGTCGGTCTTGATCGGGCCGACCAGGTCCCACACGGGGTGGGCCGTCAGGCCCCGGGGCAGCTGCGCGGCCACCCGCCGGGCCACGCCCTCCTCCCGGCCGAGGGGGGCGTCCACGGCCAGGTGGGTGGCGCCGGAGAGGCCGGTCAGCGCCCGGGCGTCGTCGAGGTGCAGGTAGACGCCGGAGCGGTCCACGCTCGAGACCCGGGCGTGGACCAACCCCACGACCTCGAGCCCCAGCGACTGCGGCCCGGCCAGGGCCGCGGTGCTGACCACCAGGCGTTCGCCCAGCCGCACGTCCAGCCGTTCGGCCAGCTTGTACCCCAGCACCACCTCCCCGGGGGCCTCGAGCCAGCGGCCCTCGGTCACCTTGCCGGGCACGCGGGAGACCGCCGGCTCCACCGCCGGATCCACCCCCAGCAGGAACGCCCCCTCAGAGAGGTAGGGCGAGGTCAGCAGTCCGGCGAACTGCAGCCGCGGCGCGTAGCGCGGGGAACCGGCGCGCTCGAGCGCCGCCCGCAGCGGCGCCAGGTCGCGCAGCCCGTTCTCGGGATCGGGGTCGTCGAACCAGGCCGTCCGGGCGATGGTGACCGGGGCCATGACGTAGCGGGCGTGGGCCTCGAGCACCGAGAGCTTGTAGCCGTCGATCATGCTCCAGTAGAAGATGGTCGCCACCGAGGCGTAGGCGACCACCGCGGCCAGCAGGTAGGTGCGCTGGCGGTGGCGCCAGATGTTGCGCCAGGCGAGGCGGACGATCACGCCGAAGCGGGCCCCTTTCACGACGCCTCCTTGCGCGCCTTCCAGCGCCGGGCGAAGGTGGCCAGGAGCTCCAGGTAGAGCGCGAAGGCCGCTTCCATCTCGGCGAGGCGCGCGTCGCGCCGGGGGTGCGAGGCGAGGGCGGCGCGGGCCTCGCGGGCGAAGCGGGCGAAGCCGCGGCTCACCCGCTCCTCCACGGCCAGCATGGCGCTCCAGGGGTCCTCGGCCAGCGCGTAGAAGGCCTGGCGGGTGCCGGGTCGCGCCACCCGCCTGAGGGCGCCCATCTGCTCGAGCAGCCGGGTGGCGTGGCTGACCGAGGCCTTGCTCACGCCCAGCTGCCGCGCCAGCTCCTCGAGCGCGATCTCGTCCTCCTCGGCGAGCAGCATCCAGCCCAGCACCCGGCCCGCCATGCGCGGCGTCCCGAAGGCTTCGAACGCCAGCCCCATCTGTTCGGCGAGTTGCCGGCGGGCGGAATCGTCGGGGTTCATACCCCTAGCCTACAAGTGTTTACTGCGTTTAGTCAAACGTAAACGACACCTTCCCCTCAGCCCCCGAGCGGCGGCAGCGCCTTGACCCAGTGCACGTAGGAGAGGTGCGCCAGGTAGGCGAGCGCGACGTCGCTGAGCGGGTGGTCGACCTCCAGGCTCATCAGCGCCTCGCCGCCCTTGTGGTCGCGCCCGGAGACGATGCGGGCGATGTTGATCTCGTCGTCGGCGAGCACGCGCGCCACCCGCGCGATCACCCCCGGGGTGTCGACGTGGCGCACCAGCAGCGCCGGGCTCTCGCCGCTCAGGTAGGCGTCAAGGCCGTCCACCCTCCAGATTCGCACCGCCCCGCCGCCGATCGAGCTGCCCAGCACCTCGTGGCGTTCCTCGTCGTTCTCCATGGTGATCCGGACGGTGTTGGGGTGCACGTCGCCGAGCTCTACCGCCTCGAACGCGATCGTCATCCCCGCTTCGGCGGCCCGCTCGAGGGCGTCCTTGAGGCGCGCATCGTCGGGGGCGTAGCCCAGCATCCCGCCGGCCAGCGCCAGGTGGGTGCCGTGTCCCTTGCCGGTCTTGGCGAAGCTGCCGTGCAGGCCGAAGCGCACCTGCTTGGGGGGCGCCTCCATCAGCTGCCGCGCCAGCCAGGCGAGGCGGGCCGCACCCGCGGTGTGGCTGGAAGACGGGCCCACCATCACCGGCCCGATCATGTCGAGGAGTCCCATGGCCCCATTCTAGGGCGAGGGCGGCGTGGCAGAATGGGAGCATGCGACGTCTTTGGATTCTTGGATGGTTGTTCGCCGCGGCCCTGGCCCAGGGCCTCGTCCTTCCCGAGGGGGCCGTGGCCGGCCGCCCGGTCGAGCTCGCCGCCCAGGGGCTCGAGCCCGGGGCCTACCCCATCGAGATCGCCGGGCCCGGCGGCACCGAGGTGGTCACCCTGGTCACCACCGAGAACGGCGGCCGGCTCGCCTGGACGCCGGACGCCCCCGGCCGCTACGTTATAACCCTCTTCGCACCGGGGGCGAAGTACCACGCCGAGCTGGAGGTCGCCCCGCCCCCGCCACCGGTGGCCCTCGAGGCCGAAGGGCTGCGGATCGGGTCGCGCACCTGGCCGCTGCCGCCGGGCGACTGGCTCGCCCCGCTGGAGACGCCCGACGCGGTCTACCTGGCGCAGCGAGGCGCGCCGCTGGTGCTCGCCTTCCCCCGCGGGGGCGAGCGCGGGCCGCTTTTTGCCTTCTACCCCCACCTTCCCGTGGAAGAACTGCGCGAAGGGCCCGCGGTGTCGCTGCAGGGGGGCGGCGTCTGGCCGCTCGCCGGACTGCCCGCTGACCGGCCCTACGCGGGGGACTGGTCCACGCTCGAGCCCCTGCACGTCCTGGCCCAGTTCTGGCGGGACCAGGGCGTCGCCACGCGGCTCCCGGCGGGCCCCGGGGGCTACCGCCCCTACTGGTCCTTCCTGGCCGAGGACCCGGCGCGGCTGGACGAGCGGGACCTCGCCGCCTGGGGGCGCGACCTGCTGCGCCGGGGCCACCGCCCCGAACTCGTCTGGGGCGAGGGGGCGCGGGCCTGGAGCGACCGCTGGCAGGCGGCGGCGCGCCGCGGTGACGAGGCGACCGCGCGCCGACTGACCGAGGCGCTGCTGCGCTACGCGCCGCTGCATCCGGGCGCGGCGGCCTTCTTCGGCGAGATGGCGGACCGCTTCGCGGCCGCCGGCGACCCCGCCGCCGCGCTGCGCCTGCGCACCCTGGCGCGGCAGGCCGAAGCGCAGCTTCCGGTCCTCAGGGCGAACGGGCTCGAGCGGGCGCTGGCCACCCTGGCGCTCGCCTATCTGGCTTTGGTCCTGGTGCTGGGCGTGCGCTACCTGCCCGCGCAGCGCCGCAGCCTCGCCAACTGGGGCGGGGTCTGGGGCAGCTGGGTGCGCAACCCGCTCCGCCGTTTCCGCTACCTGCTCTTCGCGCACGCCGGCTGGGGTGAGCGGCTGCTCGCGGCGCTGCTCTTCTTTGCCGCGGTGGCGGTCCTGTGGCTTTGGGGCGGGGTGCGCGGCTTCGAGGCGGAAACGGCGCGGCCGCCGCTTGACCGCGCCACTCTGGTGGGCGCGAGCTTCGATAACTGGCGCGCGGGGCCGGAGCGGGCGGTGCTGCAGGCCTACGCCGCGCTCCCCGGGGGCGCGGCGGACCCGCGCGCATTCGAGGGGGCGGCGCCGCTCGCCTTCGTCGAGGCGCTGCGCTACCGCCTTACCGGCGACCCGCAGGCGCTGCTTGCGGCCTACCGCGCCGAGGCCGTCTACCCGCCGCTGCACGCGGCTCTGGGTCTGGGAGACGACGCCTGGTCCGAGGTCTACCGCACGGCTGGAGTGGAGCGGCTGGGTACGCCGCGCGCCCGCGACCTTTGCCGGGCCTACCTGATCGGCAGCCTGCGCCAGCTGACCGTCCGCCCCACGCGCAACCTCGAGGCGTTGGGCTGGTCCAGCGGGGCCGCCTGGGCCCTGCTCGTGGCCCTGGCGGCGTGGGCCTTGCTGCACCTTTGGGTCCTGCTCCTGCCGCGCCCCCGGGGCACCGTCCGCGCCGCCGGCACCGTGGCCCGGGCGTTCGAGCTGCTCGTCCCCGGCAGCACCAGCTTCGGCAAGGGCTGGGGGGTGGTGCTGCTGCTCGCGGCCGCCTACGGCGCGGTGCGCTGGATCCTGGGCGATCCGACGGGCGGCGGGCTGTGGTTGGCCGCGGCCTACCTGCCCCACCTCGTGCTTTGGTACGGGGAGGTGCACCGGTGATCGTTCCCGCCCTGATCACGCCCTTCGACGCCGCGGGGCGTCCGGACGCCGGGGCCCTCCAGGCCCTGATCGACCGGCTGACGCCCCAGGTGGACGGCTTCCTGGTGCTGGGCTCCACCGGCGAGGCCGTCACCCTCGCGCCCGACGAACGCGCCGCGCTGCTGCAGCGGCTCGACGTCGGCAAGCCGCTCTGGGTCGGCGTCGGCGACGAATCGCTGGCGCTGGCGCGCCGCCACGCCGAGGCCGCCGTAGCCGGCGGTGCGGAGCGGCTGCTGGCCATGCCGCCGCGGTTCTACGACCGCGCCCTGGACACCCGCGCCTTCCAGGTCTACTTCGAGGGGCTGACCGAGCTGGGCGAGGTCTGGCTCTACCACGTTCCCGTCTTCACCCGGGCGAACTTCCCGGTCGAGGTTGTTGCCGAGCTGGCCCGCCACCCGCGCATCGTCGGCATCAAGGACTCGAGCGGGGAGATGGCGCGGCTCGAGCACTACCGTCGCTTCGCCCCCGGGTTGCGGGTCTTTACCGGCAGCGGCACCACCCTTCCGGCCGCGGTGGCGAGCGGCGCCGAGGGGGCGATCCTGGCCGTGGGCAACCTGGCCCCGCGCCTCTTCGCCCGCGTCTTAGAAGACGCCCGGGCGGGGCGGTTTGGCGCGCGCCTGGCCAGCCTCGCCTACGAGACCGCGGCGCTCTTCGGGCGCGGCGGCGTCACGCTGCTCAAGCAGGCGCTGCGCCACCTGGGGCTGCCCGCAGGCGTCCCGCGCGCCCCGCTGCCCGAGACAAGCCCGCTCTGGCCCGAAGCCGAACGCCTGCTGGCCAGGTTGCAGGAAGAGGGGTGGTTGCTGTGAAGAAGACGTTAGCGTTGCTGGCTGTTCTGGCCCTCGTGCTCGCCGCGTGCGTCCCCGGCGTGAAGAAACCCGAGCCGCCGCAGGCGCGGGTGGAAGGGTTCGACCTGATCAGCGTCGACCCCTTCAGCGGCGAGGCGCGCTTCGCGCTGCGCCTGCGGGTGACGAACCCCAACGCCTTCGAGCTCCCGTTGCTCGAAAGCCGGCTGGCGCTCACCTTCGACCGCGCGCGCCTGCCCTTCGACCTCCCCGCGGTGACGCTGCCGCCGGCAGGGTTCGAGGTGGTGGACACCCGCGTTACCGTGCCGCTCGCCGAGAGCACCGAGGGCGTGGGCAAGCTGCTCCGCGGCGAGGCCGTACGCCTGCGCGTGGACGGCCGGGTTCGCGTGCAGGTGGGCCCGGTTCCCCTCGACCTGGGCCCCTTCACCCTGCTGGACGAGACCGTGCGCGTCGATCTGCGCTTCGCCTGGCCCCGCTTCGAGCTCGATCCCCAGCAGAGCCGCCTCAGCCTTTCCGGCGGCCGGCTCGAAGTCGTCGTGGGCTTCCGGGTCGCCAATCCCAACCCCGTGGGCTTCTACCTGCGCGGGCCGGTGGCCCTGCGGGTGGGCGGCCGCAGCGTGGCCGAAGCGGCGCTCGATATGCCGTTGCGGCCGCGCCAGACCGGCTCCGGTGCGCTGGCCTTCCGCGTCGACCTCGCCCAGGTGCCCGGAGCGGCGACCGCGCTGGTCGCGGGCCTGCCCGTCGAGCTCGCGGGCGCGGTACGCGCCGAGGTGCCCGGGGTGTGGCAGACGCTTCTGGACGTCGCCTTCGGGGGGAGGGTGCGCTAGCGGGTGGGCATCCCCTTCGATCTGCTGGGCCGCGTCTTCGCGCGCTGGGGCCACCGCACCTACCCGAGCTGGGCCTGGCCGCTGCTCGCCCGCGCCCTGGAGGCGTTGCCCCGGGGCGCGCGGGTGCTGGACCTGGGGGGCGGAACCGGGGTCCTCTCCCGCGCCGCGCTGACCGCCCGCGCCGACCTGAAGCCGGTGATCGCCGACCCCGCCCGGGGCATGCTGCGCCACGCCCCGGACCCGGCGGAGGTCGTCGTCGCGCGCGCGGAGGCGCTTCCCTTTGCGGACGCGGAGATGGACGCGGTCCTGGTCGGCGAGGCGCTGCACCACTTCCAGGACCCGGAGGCGGCACTCGCGGAGATCGCCCGCGTGCTCAAGCCGGGCGGCCTCCTCTGGATCTACGAGTTCGACCCGCGTCGCGGCGTCGGTCGCTGGGTCTACTGGGGCGAGCGGCTCCTGGGGGAGCCCGCGCACTTCTTCACGCCGGAGGCGCTGCTCCGTTCGCTGCGGGACCTCGGCTTTGAGGGGGACTACCGGGAGCGGCGGGGCCGCTACGTGCTCACCGCGCGTCTTCGAGGCGAAAGGCGGCGGGCAGCAGCTCGCCCAGCTTGAAGCGACGCTCCTTCCCCGCAGTGTTGCGGCAGACGACGGGGGTGTCCTCGCCGGCGAACTCGGCGAGGATCTGGCGGCAGGCGCCGCAAGGGGTGGCGGGTTCGGCGGAGGTCGAGAGGATAAGGACCTCGCGGATCGCGCGTTCGCCGGCGGCGACCATCGCGCCCACGGCGATCTGCTCGGCGCAGCGCGAGAGCGGGTAGGCGCCGTTCTCGACGTTGACGCCCACGTAGCTGCGGCCGCTCTCGGCGACGACGACGGCGCTCACGGGAAACTTGGAGTAGGGCGCGTAGGCGTGCGCCAGCGCGGTCTGGGCCAGGAGGACGATCTCTTCATGGGTGGGCACGGGGCCTCCTCACTCGGCTTCGCGGGTCGCGGGGGCGACCACGGGCACGGCGCGTACGCGTTCGATCTTGCGTTCGTCGGCCGCCTCGACGACGAAGCGGTAGCCGTCGAAGGTGTGCTCTTCGCCGACCTTGGGGATGTAGCCGAAGGTCTCGTAAAGGTAGCCCGAAAGCGTCTCGTACTCGCCTTCGGGAAGGACCACCCCGAGGGCCTCGGAGACGTCGTCGAGCGGGGTCTGGGCGTCGATGAGGAAGCTGCCGTCGGCCTGCGCCTGGATGGGCTGCTCTTCCTCGACGTCGGTCTCGTCGTAGATCTCCCCGACGATCTCTTCGATGATGTCCTCGAGGGTCACCAGCCCGGCGGTGCCGCCGAACTCGTCCACCACGATGGCCATGTGGACCTTGCGGCGCCGGATCTCGAGCAGCAGGTTCCAGACGGGCATGGACTCGGGGACGAAGAAGGGGTCCTGGGCCAGACTCATGACGGTGAGCTGGTCGAGCAGGTCCGGGGTCTCGAGGTAGTTGAGCAGGTCCTTGGCGTAGGCGATGCCGACGATCTGGTCGATGCTCTCCTGGTAGACCGGGATGCGGGAGTAGCGATGTTCGCGCTCGAGCCGTACGAACTCGCGCAGGCTGGCCGTGTGCTCGATGGCCACGATGTCGACCCGGGGCACCATGATCTCGCGGACCTGGGTCTCCTCGAGCTCGAGGACGTTCTGGATCATGTCCTCCTCGGCCTCTTCGATGGCGCCGCTGGCCTCGGCTCCGGAGAGGATGAGCTTGAGCTCGTCCTCGGTCACGAGCGGTTGCTGGCGCGGCTCGAGCCCGAGGGCGCGCAGGATCAGCGCCGAGATCCAGGTGAAGAAGCGGCCGATGGGGTAGAGCAGCACCGAGAGCCAGTAGATGGGGCGCACGAAGAAGCGGGCGAGCCGGTCGGCGTTGTGCACCGCGATCGACTTGGGGGTGATCTCGCCGAAGAAGAGGATCAGGAAGGTCATCAGCCCTGTCGCGTAGGCCACCCCGGTGGAACCCCAGGCGCGGGTGGCCAGGTCGGTGACCAGGGCGGTGGCGGCGATGTTGACCAGGTTGTTGCCCACCAGGATCGTGGTCAGGAAGCGGGTGATGTCGCGCTGTAGCAGCGCGAAGGGGCTGCCGGCGCCCTCGCGCTCGGCGAGCTCGCGCACCTTCCAGGGCCAGAGGGTGGTGATCGCCGTCTCCGCTGCGGAGAAGAAGCCCGAGAGCGCGAAGAGGACGACGAGCAGGGCGGCGTCCATCCAGGGGTAGGCGAACGCGGCCTCCGTGACCGGGTTTTGGGCAAGGGCGGTTGAGAGCAGCAGGGGGAGGGCCAGCAGGCGGGGGCTACGACTGGGAGGTCGGTCCATAGTGCTTAAGGAATTTTACCATACGTACGCAGTTTTTCGGCGATGGCCGGCAGAAAGAGCCCGGCCCCGATGACGAGGGCGATCAGGCTGGCCACCAGCACCGCCGCCGCCGAGGTGTCCTTGGCGGCCTTGGCCAGCGGGTGCTGGCCGGGGCTGGTGAGGTCCACCACCGCCTCGAGCGCCGTGTTCATCAGCTCGAGCGTCAGCACCACCAGGATCAGGAGCAGCACCGGAACCGGGTCCACGTCCAGTACCCACGCCAGCGCCAGCGCCAGGGCCGCCAGGTAGACCTCGATGCGAAAGTTGCGCTGGCTGCGCCAGGCGTAGGCGAGCCCCTGCCAGGCGAAGCCGAACGAGCGCAGAACCCCTTTCAGAGCTCGAGGATCCTGCGCTGGACGTTCCGGAATCCGCGCCATGCCTCCTCCGTGGTGTGGTCGTGCCCCAGCAGGTGCCAAAGGCCGTGGGCCGCGAGGGTGAGCACCTCTTCCTCGAGGCTCCGCCCCTGTTCGCGGGCCTGGCGCTCCGCGGTGTCGAGGCTGATCCAGATGTCGCCCAGGTGCGGGGGCATGAAGGGGTCGCCGGGTTCGTAGGTCGGGAAGCTGAGCACGTCGGTCGCGGCGTCCTCGCCCCAGTGGGCCTGCTTGAGCCGGCGGATGCGGCGGTCGGAGCAGAGGATGACCGTGACCTCGCGGTCCCCTAGCTCCAGCTCGCCCATCAGGCGCTCCAGGGCCCGGCGCAGCCGCGGCCGCAGCCCTCGCGGCGGGCGTTTCTGCGGGACGACCTCAACCCTCGCCACGGTCTTCGCGTGCGGCTTCGGCCTCGGCCTGCTTCTTCAGTTCAGCCTGCTCGTAGGCCTTGATGATCCGCGCCACCAGCGGGTGGCGGACGACGTCCGACTCCTTGAAGTAGATGAAGCGGATGCCCTCGATGCCCTGGAGGATCTTCTGCGCGGCGAGCAGGCCGCTGTGCTTGCTCGCGGGCAGGTCGATCTGGGTGACGTCGCCGGTGACCACCACCTTGGAGTTGAATCCCATGCGGGTGAGGAACATCTTCATCTGCTCGGCGGTGGCGTTTTGGGCCTCGTCGAGGATGATAAAGGCGTCGTTGAGGGTGCGGCCGCGCATGAAGGCCAGCGGTGCCACCTCGATGATTCCCGAGGCCAGGTACTGGTCGAAGCGCTCGGCGTCGATCATCTCGAAGAGCGCGTCGTAGAGCGGGCGCAGGTAGGGGTCCACCTTGGCCTGGATGTCGCCGGGCAAAAAGCCCAGGCGTTCGCCCGCCTCGACCGCGGGGCGGGTGAGGATGATGCGCTTCACCTTCTTCGCCTTCAGCGCCGCCACGGCCATGGCCACGGCCAGGTAGGTCTTGCCGGTGCCGGCGGGGCCGATGCCGAAGATGATGTCGCTGGTGGCGATCGCCTCGACGTAGCGCGCCTGCCCCGGCGTCTTGGGGCGCAGCCGGCCGGGCAGGCGGAAGCCGCCCAGCCGGGTCTCGGTTTCTTCGGGGAGACGGCGGCCGCGCTCGGCGAGGGCCAGCGTCTGCTCGAGCACGGTCTCGTCGATCTCCGCCCCCTGGCGCAGCAGCGTGAGCAGGTCGCGGAGCACCGCTTCAGCAACGCGGACCTCCTCCTCCTCGCCGCTGATGCGGATCTGCTGGTCACGGGCGACGATTTTGGCGCCCAGCCGCTGGCGCAGCACCTTGAGCCAGCGGTCCCGGCTGCCGAAGAGCGCCATGGCTTCGTCGGGGGAGCGCACGAAGATGCTGGTGCTCGTTTCCGCGCTTTCCCTGGGGGTGTCGTTCGTTTCCATTCGTTACTTTAGCTTAGCAGCTTCCTCCGTTTCGCGCGAACGCGACGGCGCTTCTTGCTGACCGGCTCGCTCAGGATCTCGTGCCAGAGCATGCCGTGCACGATCCCCTTGCGGTGCAGCGGCACCCCGGCGCGCCGGTGGTGCGGGGGGCGTTCGCCCTTCTGCACGAAGGCGGCGCGCTCCTCGGCGGCCATGTCGGTCGCGTCGGTGCGCGCCTCCTCGATGCGGCGGCGCGAGCGCGAGCCGGCCGCGTGTCCCTCGGCGGTCTGCGTCGCGCCCGGTGGGGCTCCCGTCGCCGCGGCGGGGGCGGGAGTGCTGGAAGCGGACGGCCGCGCGCTCTGGGCGGGCTTCGTCTGCGCCGGCGCCGGCTTGGGGCGGGCCGCCTGCGGGGGCGGTTCCTGCTTACCCGGGGCGACCTCGCGCATCATCTCCTCGAGCTCCGGCGGGAGCTCGACCTCGACGAGCGGCTCGCGTGGCTTTAGCAGCCCGCGCAGCGCCGGCCCCACAATGAAGAAGAGCAGGAAGAGGATCCCGAGCAGGTCGTCGATCTTCATCGGCTAGCGTTCGTCCTCTTCGCCAGCGGCCTTGCTGAGCGACTCGCGCATGTCGGTGTCGGCCTCGATGTTCTTGAGGTTGTAGTAGTCCATCACCCCGAGGTTGCCCTTCTTGAGGGCCTCGGCCAGCGCCATCGGCACCGCGGCCTGGGCCTCGACCAGCTTGGCGCGCATCTCTTCCACCTTGGCGCGCATCTCCTGCTCCGCGGCCACGGCCATCGCGCGGCGCTCCTCGGCCTTGGCCTGGGCGATCTTCTTGTCGGCCTCGGCCTGGTCGATCTGCAGCTGCGCCCCGATGTTCTTGCCCACGTCGACGTCGGCGATGTCGACCGAGAGGATCTCGAAGGCGGTGCCCGAGTCGAGCCCCTTTTCCAGCACCGTCTTGGAGATCAGGTCGGGGTTTTCGAGCACGTCCTTATGGCTGGCGGCCGAGCCGATGGTGGTGACGATGCCCTCGCCGACGCGGGCGATGATGGTCTCCTCGCCTGCGCCGCCGACAAGGCGGTCGATGTTGGCGCGCACGGTGATGCGGGCGGTGGCGAGCAGCTGGATCCCGTCCTTGGCCACCGCGGCCACCATCGGGGTCTGGATCACCTTGGGGTTGACCGAGACCTGCACGGCCTCGAGCACGTCGCGGCCCGCCAGGTCGATGGCCGCGGCGCGGTCGAAGGTGAGGTTGATCCCCGCCTTCTGGGCGGCGATGAGGGCGTTGACCACACGGTCGACGTTACCGCCGGCCAGGTAGTGGGACTCGAGCTTGTTGAGCTCCACGGGAATGCCCGCCTTGGTGGCGTTGATCAGCGGATAGATGATCCGCGCCGGCGGGATGCGTCTGAGCCGCATCCCGATCAGCGTGGTCAGCGGTACCCGCACCCCCGAGGCCCAGGCCTGGATCCACAAGCCGACGGGGACGATGGAGAACAAGATGAAAAGTCCGATGAGAACCAGCCCGGCTACGATCAAGAATCCTATGTCCATGCGTTATCCCTCCTCCTTGCGCACGACGACGCGCGCACCTTCCACCAAGATGACCCGAACGGTGGAGCCCTTGGGTACGAACTCCCCGTCGGAGACGACGTCCACTTTGAGCTGCCCGAAGCGGGCCGTGCCCGCCGGCCGCAGGTCGGTGATCGCGGTGCCGATCGCGCCTTCCAGGGCCTGCAGCCGCTCCCGCGGCGGGGCCTGCTCGCCGATCGCGCCCTCGAGGACGAGGGCGTGGGCCGCCCGCGTCCGCGGCAGGTAGCGGAAGACGAGCACCAGGCCGACCGCGCCGGTGACCACCGCGATCGCGCCCACCATCAGCGCCTGGTCCCCGAAGGTGAGGTAGATCGAGGCCCCGATGGCGACGAAGCCGGCGATCCCCGCGACGCCGAAGCCGGGGATGAGGAACATCTCCACCAGCAGCAGCGCGATCCCCGCCAGGAAGAGCGTCACCTCGAGGACCCCGCTCATGCCGGTCAGCACCCCGCCGGCGAAGTAGAGCGCCAGCGCCAGCAGGCCCAGCAGCCCGGGCACGCCGAAACCGGGCGTGAAGAACTCGACGATCAGCCCCAAGAGCCCCAGGGCGAGCAGGATCGGCGCGACGTACATGCTGGTGAGGAAGCGCGCCACCTCGATGCGGGTGGGGACGCTCAGCACCACCGTCTCGGCGGCGAAGCCGGCGCGCTCGAGGGCGTCGCGCAGGCTGGCGGCCTCGAAGTCGGCGACCCCCAGCTCCACGGCCTTGGCGGCCGTAAGGGTCAGGGGTTCGCCCTTGCCGGCCAGCCCCTCGACCTCGATCTCGGGGTCGACCATGGCCTCGGCCAGCTCCACCGGGCGGCCGCGGGCCTCGGCCACGGCCCGGAACTTGCCCTTCAGGGCGCTGATGAACTTGCGGTCGGCGGCGCTGGGCTCGGTGACGGGGGTGACGACGATCGGCAGCGCCGCGCCGATCTCGGACCCCGGCAGCATCGCCACCTGCTCCGCGGAAAGGGCGATCAGCGCGCCGGCGGAGAAGGCGTTCTTGACCACGGCCAGGGTGGGCAGCGGCGCCTGCAGCACCGCGTCGGAGATGCGCATCGCCGCGTCGACGCGGCCGCCCGGGGTGTCGATCCAGAGCACCACGCCCGAGGCCCCCTCGCGTTCGGCGCGCACCAGCGCGTCCTCCACGTAGGCGGCCAGCGGGTTGTCGATCGTGCCCTCGATCTGCACCACGTAGCTGGCCGCCTGGGCCCACCCCGCGAGAAAGATTAGAAAACTAAGGATTAATCTCGGTTTCACCACCCTCAGCCTAACCGATTACGCGCGTTTTCGCTTGCAGTGGATGACCAAGACCGAGGTTTCGGTCCGGTGCAGCACGCCCTCGGTCACCGATCCCAGGATCAGCTTCTCCAGACCGCCGCGTCCGTGGGTGCCCATGACGATCAGGTCGTAGTCCTTGGCGAACTCGACGATCGTCGGCACCGGCTGCCCCTCGTGCATGATCGTGTTGACGGGGACCCCCGCCTCCTCGGCGATCTTCCGCGCCGAGGCCAGCACCTCCTCCGCGGCCTTCTTCAGGTCCTCGTAGAGGTCGGCCTCGTAGGGTATGCCCTCCGGGAGCATGGGCAGGGTCAGCAGCGGGTTTTCGATCACGTAGAGCACGGTGGCCTCGGCCCCGCAGCTCTTGACGAGTTCGAACCCCTCGCGCAGGGCCTGTTCGCTGCACGGCGAACCGTCGGTGGGAAGGAGCACGCGCTTGTACATGGTCCCCTCCTTTTCTTTGCTCTCATTATAACGCGGCTAGCGCGTGCGGTAGCCAATGGACTCGAGCACCCGCCGCCCCGCCCGTTTCTCCTCGGCGCTCGTAAAGCCCAGGCGGATGGCCCCGCCCTCGTCGCGGACGTTGAGCACCTCGATGTCCCGGATGTTGACGCCGGCTTCGCCCAGGGCGCTGGTGATGCGGGCGAGCTCTCCGGGGCGGTCGGGGACGGCGACGACGAGGTCGTGCTGGACCGGCAGCAGACTGCGGCGCACCACCGGCAGGCCGTCGCGCAGCCGTTTGGCTTCCTGCGCCAGCTCGAGCAGCCGCTCCGGGTCGTCGAGCACCGCGACCAGCTCGTCGAGCACCGCCTTGAGGTCGCGCGCGGCCTCGCGCAGGGCGTCGCGGTTGGCCACGACCATGTCGCGGCTCATCCGCGGCGACCCCGAGGCCACCCGGGTCAGGTCGCGGAAGCCGCCCGCCGCCAGGAACATCAGGGTCTCGCGGTTGGGATCGGCGTCCACGATGCGGTTCAGGGCCACGGCGAGGAGGTAGGGGAGGTGGGAGACCCGCGCCACCAGACGGTCGTGCAGCTCCGGGGCGACGAGCAGGGGGTAGGCCCCCAGGGCTTCCACCAGCCGCTCCAGCTGCTTCAGGTCCTCCGCGGCGGTGCGGCGGGAAGGGGCGAGGATCCAGGCCGCGTTCTGCAGCAGACCGGCGTGGGCGTTCTCGACGCCGGCCCGTTCGCTGCCGGCCATCGGGTGGCCGCCCACGAAACGCGGGAGCAGCGGCTCGAGCGCGGCCACGACCGGCGCCTTGACGCTGCCGACGTCGGTCCAGAGGGTGGACGGGGCGGCGTAGCGGGCGACCTCCCGCCCCAGCGCTTCGAGCGCCCCCACGGGGGCGGCGAGGACGCCCAGGTCCAGCTCGGCGATCCAGGGCCCCAGCCGGGTCTCGATGCGGTCGGCCGCGCCCAGGGCGAGGGCGGCCTCCAGTGCCGTGGGGTCGGGGTCGTAGGCCACGACCTCCTCGGCGAGGAAGCGCTCGCGCAGACCCAGGCCGACGCTCCCGCCCAGCAGGCCGGTTCCGAAGATGCCGACGCGCGCGAACACGGCCGTTCTAGGCGGACACCGCCAGCGCCTTGTCCACCGCCGGAAGCAGGCGCCGGACCGCCTGCATCAGGTCGGCGAAGGCTTCCTCGGGGAGCTGCTGGGCGGCGTCGGACTTGGCCTCGCCGGGGTTCGGGTGGGTTTCCACGATGATGCCGTCCGCCCCGGCGGCGATCCCCGCGAGCGCCAGCGGGGTCACGTACTCGCGGGTGCCGGCGGCGTGCGAGGGGTCGATCCAGATCGGCAGGTGGGTCTGCGCCTTGAGCACCGGCACCGCGGAGACGTCGAGGGTGAACCGGGTCGCCTTCTCGAAGGTGCGGATGCCCCGTTCCACCAGCACGAGTTGCGGGTTGCCCTCGCTGAGAACGTACTCGGCGGCCATGAGGAACTCGTCCAGGGTCATGCTCATGCCGCGCTTGAGCAGCACCGGCTTGCCGGAACCGCCGGCGGCCTTGAGGAGGGCGAAGTTCTGGGCGTTGCGGGCGCCGATCTGGAGCACGTCGGCGTACTCGGCGACGAGGTCCACCAGGTCGGGGCTGGTCACCTCGGTGACCACCGGCAGGCCGGTCTCGGCGCGCGCCTCGGCGAGCAGCTCCAGTCCCTCCCGGCCCAGGCCCTGGAAGGCGTAGGGGCTGGTCCGCGGCTTGAACGCGCCGCCGCGCAGCATCTGGGCGCCGTGCCGCTTCACGTAGCGGGCGGCGGCGAGGATCTGCTCCCGCGACTCGACGCCGCAGGGTCCGGCGGCCACCATGAAGTGGCCGTTGCCGGTGCGCCCCGTGGGAAAGTCGAGCACCGTGGGTTCGGGATGCACCTCCCAGCTCGCGAGCTTGTGCGGCTTGGAGATGCGGATGACCTGGTCCACGCCGGGGAGGGCGCGGAAATGCTCCATCAGCTCGGGGGTGGGCGGCGCGCCGATCGCGCCGATCAGCGTGTGGGACTCGCCTTCGGATACGTGCGGGGTGTAGCCTTGACGCTTGATCTCGGCGAGCAGGGCTTCAAAGGTTTCCTGGGAAATGCCGGGCTTGGTAACGATCAGCATGGCGGGGGCTCCTTGGTTTTTCGAGAGGTCTGGGGCTTATGCGCGATCGCAGGCACGACGCGCAACCGATGCCGGGCGGGGATAGCCGGGATAGCCGTCTTCCATGGCCCCACCCCCCTTGCGCTGTGCGTTGCGTGCGGTACGACGCATATGCATAACCTTACATCAAGCCGCCGCCCGGCTGTCAAGCGTCCTGCGGACGCAGGGCGAGGGTGCAGCGGCCGACGGCGACGCGCCGGTCGCGGGCATCGCGCACCTCGATGGCCCAGACCTGGGTGGAGCGGCCGCGGTGCAGCGGTTCGGCGGTGGCGACGATGCGGTCGCCCGGCCGTACCGGCCGCAGGTGGTTCATGTTGATCTCCAGCCCGAAGGCCACCTGCCCCGTGGGCGCGGCGACGGTGGCCCCCACGCTGGCCACGCTCTCGGCTAAGGCCACGTTGACGCCGCCGTGGAGGTAGCCGAAGGGCTGCAGGTGGCGTTCGTCGACGGTAAGCGCGGCGCGCACGCGTTCGGGGCCGACTTCCAGGTACTCGACGCCGAGGGTGCGGTCGAGGCCGGGGCGTTGCAGGAGTTCGGGGTCGAGTGCGGTCACGCCGCCATTCTATGCCAAGATACGGGGGTGGAAACGATCGCCTACCTTCCGGGGTACCTGAGCCCCCCGAGCGGTTTCCGGATGCTGGCCGAACGGCTCGAGGGGTACGCGCACGTCGAGCTCGAACGCCGGCCCACGCCTGCGCAGCAGCTGGAGGCGTGGGCCACCGAGCTGCCCGAGGAGGCGCACCTGGTCGCCTCCTTCGAAGCGGGGCTGGCGGCGGTGCGGCTGGCCAGCGAGAAGCGCGCCCGCAGCCTGACCTGGTTCTCGCCCTACGCCCGCTCGGACGCGGCCCTGAAGGCGCGCGCCCGCGCCCTCGCCTGGGCCCTGGACGCCGGCGGCATCGAGGGGTTCGCCCGTGTGGCGCGGCCCCTCTTCTTCGGCAGTCTGATGCTCGAGCGCGGTGAGGAGCTGATCGCAGCCTGGCGGGAGGGGCTCGCGCCCGCAGGGGTCGCCGCCTGGGCGCGCTCCCTGGTGGAGCTGGGCGACGAGCGCCGCTGGCTGCGCACCCTGCAGCAGCTGCCGGTCATGAGCGTGGTGGGCGCGGAGGACGCCTTCGCCCCCATGCGCTACGCCCACGAGGTGACCGAGTGGGTGCCCGAGCTGAAGGGCATCCTCGTCACCCTCGACGGAGCGGGCCACTTCAGCTTCTGGGAGAACCCGCGCGAGGCCACGAGCGTGGCCCGCGGTTTCATCGAGCGCTACCGCGAGTTCGTGGAGGGTCCGGCGGAATGGCAGGCGGAGGAGGAAGACGAAGCACCGCCGCTGCTGCGTTTCGATCCGGAGGCGCCCCGCTGAGATGCCCTACCTGAACGTCTACGGCACCAACGTGGTCTACGACCGCTGGGGCGAGGGCCCCGACACGGTGCTGATCGCCTACAGCGCGGACGACTGGCGCGGCTGCCGGCTGCCGGAGGGCCGCCGCTACCTCGCGGCCGACCTGCCGGGGCACGGCCGCACCCAAGGTCCCGAAGGGCTGAGCGAGGACGAGCTCGCCGAACACCTGGTGACGCTGCTGGTGCTGCTGCACCTTACCGACGCCGAGTTGTGGGTGCATCCGCGCGCCAAGGGGTTGGGCCTCTACCTCTCGGAGCGGTTGGGGCTCTCGGTGACGCCCGCGCCCGCCTGCTCCGACGCCTCCTTCTCCTGAGCCAGCCGCTCCATCAGCTCCTGGGAGGCGTAGGCGGGTCCCACCAGGATCAGCCGGTCGTCGGCCTCGAGCCTCGTGTGCCCGCGGGGGATGACGACCTTGTCGGCCTTTTCGCGCATGACCGAGATGACGAGCACGTCCGGGGGAAGGTCGAGCTCGAAGATCCGCCGCCCCACCCAGGGGTGGTTGGGCTCGAGCTCGAGCGTAAACATGACCTCTTCGCCCTCGGGATCGAGCACCACCGGCTGGCCCGTCTCCAGCAGGCGGGCCACGTCGGGCAGGGGGACGTCGCTGGGGATGGCGAGGCCGCGCTCCTTGAGGTTGACCAGCGCCGCCCGCATGTACTCGTGCGCGTGCACCGGGCTGTCGATGCGTTCGGGCACCTGCGAGCGGTAGAGGGTTTCGTCGGGCCTGAGCACCAGGTAGGCCAGGAAGCTCGAGAGCATGAGCGGGACGAGCAGCCCGTAGGAGCCGGTCATCTCGGTCACCATCACGATGGAAGATAGCGGCGTCTTGGCGGCGGCGGCGAAGAAGGCGGCCATCCCCACCAGGGCAAAGTGCACCGGCTCGACGCCGAAGGTGGGGAAGAGCTGCGCGAAAACCTGACCGACCGCGCCGCCCAGCGCGGCGCCGATGATGACGCTGGGACCGAAGACGCCCCCCGAGCCCCCGGAGCCGATGGAGAAGGAGGTGGCCAGCATCTTACCGAGGGCGATGAGGAGCAGCACCCCCCAGGTGAACCGGTTCATGAAGATCATCTGCAGCCAGCCGTAGCCGCCGTCGAGCACGTAGGGGAGCGCGATGCCCATCAGCCCCACGGCCAGACCGCCCACCGCGGGCTTGAGCAACCGGGCGACGGGCCAGCGTCCGAAGACCTCGGCGGTCCCGTAGAACAGCCGGATGAAGAGCCAGGCGCCGGCGGCGCTGATGAGCGAGAGCAGCGCGTAGAGCGGCAGCAGCTGGGGGTGCGCGAAGTAGTCGCTGGGGGTGATGAAGAGCGACCCGAAGCCGTAGTAGTAGCCGACGATCGAGTAAGCCGTCACCGCCGAGACGATCGCGGGCACCAGCACGTCGGTCTCGTAGTCGAGCTTGCGGTAGAGCACCTCGGTGACGAAGAGCGCCCCGCCCAGGGGAGCGTGGAAGATGGCGCCGATCCCGCCGGCGGCCCCCGACATCACCAGCATGCGGCGTTCGCCGTCGCTCAGCCGCAGCACGCTCGCCAGCACCGAGCCGAAGCCGGCCCCGATCTGGGCGATGGGGCCCTCACGGCCGCCCGAACCGCCGGATCCGATCGTCAGCGCCGAGGCCAGCGTCTTGATGACCGGCACCCGGCCGCGGATGCTGCCGCCCGCATGGTGGTACGCCTTCAGGACCGCGTCGGTGCCGTGACCCTCGGCCTCAGGCGCGAACGTGAAAACCAGCCAGCCGGCCACCAGTCCCCCCAGGGTGGTGGCCACCGGAATCAGCCAGCGCCCCCAGGGCGCCAGCGATTCGACGAGCGTGCCCCCTTCGCGCGGCAGCCCCGGCGGCTGGTAGCCGGCGAGCTTGAGGAGAAACACCTCCTTGGCCCCGTCGAGCAGGAGGTTGAAGACGATGGCGCCGAGGCCGCTGACCACGCCCACCAAGAGGCTGAGGAGGAGCATGCGACCGGTCTTGCCGAGCCTGGGGGCAGCGATGCGAGCGCGCACGTCCCTCATCCTAAGGCAGCGGCCGCCGGGCTGTGTAGTAGGCTTGTCCCCATGGAATGGGAAGAAATGGCGGACGCGGCCCGCGCCCGCGGGTTGACCCTCGAGCGGCTCGAAGGCGCGGGGTGGAGCGATCAGGCGGTCTGGGAGTTTGCGCTGCTGGTGGTCCGCGAACTGACGCTGCGCGGGCTGCTGCCCGCGCACGCGGCGGCCGACCGGCCCGACTGCTTCGCCGAGCGCGGCGCTTGACCGCGCCGTCGGGATACCCTACCATCGTATCCTGGAGGTAGGCCGTTATGAGAAAATGGATCGTTTTACTGGTACTGGCTATGGGCTCGGCCCTCGCGGCCGGAAACTTCTCGGTGGCGGGCTCGGCGGGCTACGCCGGCAGCGTCTTCGGCGGCGTCGAAGCCAGCTGGGACTGCATCCTCTTCCAGCCCAAGAAGGGCGCGCTGCGCCCCACGCTGGACCTGGGCTACGGTGCCGGGGGCTTCCAGGCCGCCTTCGCCATGCGCCACATGTTCGACGTGGCTGAGGGCGTCAAGGTGGGCGGCGGCGTGGGCGTCCGCTACCAGGGCGGCGTGCAGGCCTACCTGCGCGGCGACGTGGAGTACGACCTCGCCGACCTGGTGAACCTGCCCCTCTTCGTGGGCGGCGACCTGGGCTACGCCTACGGCTTCGCCGGCGCGCCCAGCGCGGTCGTGGCCCAGTTCAAGGCCGGCTACCGCTTCTAAACGTCCTCGTCCCCAACCCCGGAGGCCTCGCCTTCGGGGTTCTTTTTCATGATCTCCCGCAACACCGCCGTGGCGTAGGCGCCCTTGGGGAGGAAGAAGGCGAGCCAGAGCCCTTCGGGGCGCACCTCCAAGCGGGCTTCCTCCAGGGGGAAGCGCAGGGGCCTGCGCGCGCCCTTGCGGGCCCGGAAGTCCTCGCGCGCGAGCTCGTAGCGCGCCAGGATCTCGTCCTCGAGGGCCCGGGCCTCGTTCGTGGCCTCGAAGTACTTGCGCCCGTGGAGCGGTCCGGTGGCGCTGATCTCAAGCGTTGCCGCGCGGGGGTTTTCGGCCTCCGGATCCTCGACCCGGAACTCGCCGCGGGTGGCGTGCTTCTTGGCGATGTCGCCGCGGAGCACCCGATCGTAGAGACCGCGCTCGAGCCGCAGCGCCAGCCAGTCGTTGAAGAGCAGGCTCTGCAGCGAGCCGATCAGGAACTTCTTGAGCCAGGGACGGCCGCGGCCCTTGCCCTGCTTGACGAGGCGGTAGCCGCGCACCGGGTTCTGACCGCCGAGGCCGAAGCGCTGCGGCCCGAAGTAGTTGGGCACGCCGAACCGGAGGAGCCGATCCAGCACCGCGCGGGCCGAAACATCCGACCCGGGAAGAACGTCACGAATTAGGATCTCGAAACGGTTGCCGCGCAGGTGGCCCACACCCAGCTTGTTGGTGTGGGCGCCGGTCTCGAGGATGCGCACCCCCGCAAGCGCCTCCAGCTCGGCCAGGCGCGGTTCGTAGCGGCGCGGCAGGCTGATCCACTGCCGGGTAACGGCGTGCTTGTCCTTGAGGCCGGCCACCCCGATCGTCTTCTCGGGTACGCCCAGGGAGGCGATCAGGTGGTCCACGAGCTCGCGGGTGGTGAGCCCGCGTTTCTCCACGAAGAGGTAGAGGTGCTCGCCCTCGCCGCTGGGGAGGTAGGCGGGCAGTTCGGTGACGGAGAAGTCCTCGGGTTGCGCCCTTATCTGTCCCCCGGTCCCCGGCAGGTCCTGGGTCAGGTAGGGGTAACGGTCGAAGTCGAAGACGAGGCGTTCGGGCTCCACCGCCCCAGCCTACACGGGCGGTAGCATAGGAGCGTGAACGAGCTGGAGCGGCGGTTCCGCGCCCGCCTTGAGGCGCTCTGCCCCGGTGAGGAGCCGGTGGTGGCCGCGGTGAGCGGCGGCGGCGACTCGGTGGCGCTCTTGCACCTGCTGGCGGGGGTCGGCCGCCCGGTGGTGGTCGCCCACCTCGACCACGCGCTGCGCTCCGATTCGGCGGAGGACGCCCGCTTCGTTTGCGAACTGGCCGGGCGGCTGGGGTTCCCCTGCGAGCTGCGCCGGGTGGAGGTGCGCGCGGTGGCGCAGCGGAAACGGCAGAACCTGGAGGCGGCGGCGCGCGAGCTGCGCTACGCCTTTCTGGCCGAGGTGGCTCGGAAGCACGGGGCTGCCTGCGTGCTGACCGCCCATACCCTGGAGGACAACGCTGAGACCGTGCTCCTGCAGCTGTTCCGGGGGGCGGGCCGCGCCCTGGGCATCCGGGCCCGGCAGGGCCGGGTGGTGCGTCCGCTGCTCGAGGTCGCGCGCGCCGAGCTTCGCGCGTTCCTGAAGGCCCGTGGCGCGGACTGGCTCGAAGACCCCAGCAACGAACGGGTCTGCCTCGACCGCAACTACCTGCGCCACGAGGTCTGGCCGCGGGTCACCGCGCGGTTCCCCCGCGCGGGCGAGGCGCTCTTGCGGTATGCCGAAAGCCAGCAGGCGGACGACGCCGCGCTCGATCCGCTCGCGCGGGCGCGGATCGTGCCCGACCGCCGCTTCGAACCGGTTTTTGCGTTGCGCACGGCCCCGTTGTTGCGTGCATCCGCAGCGCTCAGGCGCCGCGCGCTGCGCTGGGTGCTCGAGCGCCAGGGGTTGCGCCCCGAGCGGCGCTACCTGGAGCTGGCCGAACGGGCGCTGGCGGGTGCGAGCGTCAGCCTGAGCTCCTTCGTGCTCCGGCCTTCGGCGGGGGGCGTGGTCTGGGCGCCCCGGCGCCCCGAGCTGCTGGCCGCCGCGAACCCGCCGCCCGGGCTTGCGCTGCGGACGGCGCAGCCCGGCGACCGGGTGCGGGCGGGGAAGATCCGCAAGCGGCTCGTCGACTTCCTGGCCGAGCGCGGCGTACCCCCCGAGCTTCGCCGGGTGTGGCCGGTGGCCGAGCGGGAGGGGGAGGTCGTCTGGGTCTGGCGGTTCTTGCCCGAAGACGAGGACCGGCGCTGGATGCGCCGCGCGCTTGAGCTGGCTCGCGAGGCCTCCAGTAGGGGAGAGGTCCCGATCGGGGCCGTGCTGGTGCGGGGTGGTGAGGTTCTGGGCGAATCGGCTAACGCCGTAGAGGCCTGCGCCGACGCCACCGCACACGCCGAGCTGCTGGCGTTGCGCGCGGCACAGGAGCGCGCAGGGGAGAAGGTGCTGCCCGGAGCGACGCTCTACGTGACGCTCGAGCCCTGCCCCATGTGCATGGGGGCGCTGATCGAAGCGCAGGTAGGGCGCCTCGTCTGGGCGACTGAGAACCCCAAGGCCGGAGCGGTGACCCGCTACGGTATGGACGTTCCCCTGGAGCTCGAGGGTGGACGCCTGGCGCGCGAAAGTGCTATGCTCCTTAAGGGTTTTTTCGCGGATCTTCGCGAGCCCAAAACCTAGTCTGGAGGGGTGCCGGAGTGGTTGAACGGGCCGGTCTCGAAAACCGGTGTGTCCGTCAGGGCACCGCGGGTTCGAATCCCGCCCCCTCCGCCAAAAACCGCCGACCGAGTCGGCGGTATTTCTCGTACCGACGAGGCTTCCTGTGCTTACCGTATTCCCTGAAACGCGCCAATCATCCCACCCGCGCCCAACCCAGCTCATCCAACTCCACCCGCCGGGGCAGGTCATCCGGGCTTACCTTCTCCACGCGGATGCGGACGGGCTGCGCCACGGCCACTCAGGTCAGAGCAGAACCACCTCGTTACCGAGGAAGCACAATCTTGCCACCGCCCGGGGCGAAGAACGCCGCAGCCGCGGCCCGCTCCCGCAACCCGGTGTCGCACCAACCGGGCCGACGGGAAAACGCCCTATAGCCCAAGCCCCGGCGCCAGTAAAACCGGCGCGGCTACCGCGAAGCGAACCAAGGCGTGTTTCATAGTCGCTCGCCTACTCGTTACGGCTTACCCTGGCGATTCGATGACTCTTTCGTAGCTTTGATCCACGTCCCCATGCTTTCTTCAGTGATGAAGGGGGACTGATAATCAAACGAGCACATGGGCACTCCATCGTTCCCAATAAACTCGCCCCCGATCGCCTCGCAGTTCTGCCGGGAAAGCTCCTTGGGGTACTGCACCAGGTAGAGGTAGCGCCCGCCTCGGGAATCACGTGGAGCCAGTAGACGTAGTACCGCTGGCCGTCAAGCTCTACGATCTTCGACTCGGCCCCGTAGCTGCAGGCCCACCGCAGCTTTCCAAACGTTCCTCGCCCCTCGAAGTCGTCCCAGAAGCAGACGGCGGTGTAGTAGTCGCCGAACAGGTTGGGCTCTTCCACGAACCCCTCGGCCTTGAATCGCACGGCCAGCGGCCGCCCCTTGAAAAGCCCCGGGTAGGGCCGCTGGCTGTAGTCGGCGTCGGGAAGGCTGATCCTGACCCCCTTGATGACCGTCACCCCTTCGGTGATCGGCCCCGGAGCGTCCTCGGGTGTTACCTTCTCAATGCGTATCCTTATGGGTTCTTCGACGGTGCCCGGAGCCACGGAGACGAAGACCTCGTTACCCGGCAGGCCGACCCCGCCGCCGGAAGGGGGGATGACGGCATTGCCGTGGAGGCATTCGCCGTTCTGTGCCATTCCAAAAAGAAAGCCGATCGAGCCTTGCTCCCACAACGCGAACACTAGCAGAAGCAGCATAAGACTGCGGTATCTGCCCAGTCTTAGGCACGTGCTGTACTTTAGCCAGCGCATGTTCCAGGTTCTAGTTGCATATTTCATACTCGGTCTGCCCCGGAACTATGGGTTGGTATGGTTGAGAAGGCGAATAGTCGTTCTTGCAGCATTTTCCTGTTGCTGCGCTGCATTTAAATTCTGTCTCCAGCAACCCAGAATCAGTAGGTCCGGAGCCAAGTTTGTCCAGTAAGAAGCCTTTTTCATATAAGGCTTTAGGAACCTGAAGATGCAAGTTCCCATCCTCATCTAGCTGCACAGGTAAATTGAGCGGGCCATCGAGGATAACATACGTATCAGGTTCATTAGCCGATGCGCAGGTTGGGACGTTCACCGTACCCCCACGGCTCAAGCCAGCCTTGTCCCGGAGTTCAGGGCATAATTTTATCGTGATGTCCACGGTGTCACTATCTTCATAGTGGTTTAAGACACTTCCCACAGCATTGTGGTCCACGCCTACGCCATCCCAGCTGGTCCCACTCCTGCTTGCCAGGTTCGACGTCCCTGTGTACTCGCCAGTCGTGGCACAAACGTCAAACATACCTCCACCCGCAACCGAAGTGTAGCGCTCGCTGCCGACGAGCATATAGGGCGAGCTCATCATCCGGTATTCGTCTTGTGTTTGAGCATCGGGCGGGCATGCGAAGGCCAGACTGGTGATCAGGGCAAGCGTATCGTCGTTAGCGTCGTAGATGCTGGTGTTATGGTCGATGTTCATGTCTCCGCATTTAATGACCGGCAGGCTTTCTAGAAAGCCCACGCCTTGAGGGAGGACGCCGCCTCTTCGATCCAGCGAGTAAGGATATCCACCCTGGCCTTGGTACATGATGCTGTTCTGGTACTCCAGGGCAGCTTGACGCAGATCAGCCCCGTGAAAAGGATCTGCGGGGGTACGCAAGTGGTCGTTGGTTAGAATCGTTTTCCGCCATGTTCCGTCTTTTCCTTTGATCCACACCGAAGTCAGGAGAATGCCCGAATCCTCGTCGTTCTCATCGCCGATAACTACCTGCCCGTTCTCCCAGCGGAAGGACACATAGCGCGTCAAGAACGGATCGTTCTTGTCCACGAATTGAACCATGTCGGTATTTACTACGATGCATTCGTAAGCCTTGCATACGTAGTCCCAATGATCGCGCCAGTTAGCGCCGAAGGCTAGGCGGAGCGCCCGCTCCATGTAATTGGTGCGGGGTTCGCGACCGCTGCAGAAATGCTGATTTGGCGCGTCAATCTTCTCACTCCTGCAATAATAGCTCTCGACCATCATCTCCTGGAACATATAGATATGTGCGCGTTGCGTTTTCAGTAAGTCTTTCCACAAGTATTCCCATTTCTCTGGAACGCGCGGGTCAAACTTCCAATAATGATCGGTTGGCAGACGCCGGTCTCCCAGGTTAACGCTCACGACCCTCAGGCCATCGTCGTTGCCCAGCGTGCGTACGCGCAAAGAACCCTTCCGCTCCGATGACTCATCCGAAGCTTTGATCCACGTCCCCATGCTTTCTTGCGCCCAGTAAGGAGAACGATAATCAAACGAGCACATGG